>JAFZGE010000040.1 GCA_017555545.1 Alistipes sp. | reverse complement strand
TTTGTTGTGCTTGAGGTATTCTACGATTATGTTTGTTATAATCTCCACGCGTGACGTATAGTAAATAATCGCGCAAAGGTACGAAAAAAATATTAATAACCCAATCGTAATGCGCCAAATTGACCGAAAATGTTGAATCTTCGGCCTCACTATGCTTGACGGGATGTTATGGTAGCTGTGGAAAGTGTTTGATAGGGGAGTAGCTGCCCTCGCTGTTGTGAGCGTAGCAGAAGGTTGTTAAGCCGTTGGTAATCACTATGTAGTGGCAGTGTAAAATAGAGTTGTAGCGCACCACCTGTGCCAATACCTCGTTGTCTATTTTCACGTTTGGCTCTTTGCACTCCACAACGATATATGGCTTGCCCTCGTTGTCCAATGCTACGATGTCGGCACGCTGTGCCATGCCGTTGACATCTACGGGATACTCCTCGACAATCTGTTGGGGCTGGAGACGGCAATTGGCAAGCATAAACTCCACGACATGTCTACGTACCCATTCCTCGGGTGTGAGCACAAGCCATTTGCCTCGCACTCTGTCGAAGACCTCGGTGCGGCAGCACTCACCACGGCGTGCGCGAAGGTGTATGGGCGGAAAGTTTAGCTTTGGGTACTCCATGTTTGAAATGTTTGTGGCAAAGGTATGTAAAAAAAAGTGTACAAGCAAGTCTTGACAATATTGGGCAATTTGAATGTTGTGGTGGCCGAAATAGAGAGATATCTCGAAATACTTTTTTTATTTATTCAAAAATATGTATATTTGCGACATTATTGAAATCTATTTGTGCAATGAAAATAAATATCGATGAGCGCGTTGAGCGTGCTCGAAACTACTTCCTCGAGGGGTACAACTGTGCACAGGCCGTTGTTATGGCCTTTGATGATGTTATGGCTATGGATGTCGTGGCACTTGCCCGCCTTGCTGCACCCTTTGGTGGTGGCATGGGTCGTATGCGCGAGGTCTGCGGCACGGTTAGTGGCATGACCATGGTCGCAGGTGCTATTGCCCCTTCAGCCGACCCCAAAAACCTTGAGGAGCGCAAGAATAACTATGCTCTTGTTCAGACATTTGCTGAGAGCTTCCGCCGTGAGAATGGCGACATCGTTTGCCGCCGTTTGTTGGGTTTGGAGCCCATCGTTGAGCGCAACGAGACGGCTATGCCCTCGGAGCGTACTGCGGAGTACTACAAGAAGCGCCCATGTGTGGAGTATGTGGCATGTGCCGCACGCATCGTTGCGGAGTACCTTGCAGCAAATGGCCGATAGTTAAGTATCAATGTTTTAAGTCTGTCTAAAATGTCAAAACCTAAAATAGACTACGCGCAACTATCTCTACGTTGCAATTCGCCGGAGGTGCTCTCTGGGCGTGGCGCTAACATCATCCCGCCACCCGAGCGTGAGCCGCTATGGAAGGCATACCTCGAGAAGTTTAAGGATCCCATTATTATCGTGCTTCTTGTTGTATTCTTCTTCTCGGTGGGTCTCTCGTTGTACGAGATTCTCTGCCTGGGACATGGCTGGTCGCTGATGTTCGAGCCCGCGGGTGTCCTTGTTGCTCTTTTGCTGGCTACTGGTGTAGGCTTCATCTTCGAGGTCAAGGCCAATCGTGAGTTCGAGATTTTGAATAAGGTCAAGGACTCGCGCCCTATCAAGGTGTTGCGCAAGGCCGAGGGGTGTGATGAACCCCGCCTGATGCAGATTGCTAAGCAGGATGTCGTAGTGGGAGATATCGTTCGCCTTGAGAGTGGCGATGAGATTCCTGCTGATGGTATTTTGCTTGATAGCAAGCAGTTGAGGGTTGATGAGTCGAACTTTACGGGCGAGACCTACGCCAATAAATATGTTGATGAGGCGGACTTCGATAGGGATGCCACCTATGACTCTAACTTCTTGTTGCGCGGCTCTACGGTAATCGAGGGCAACGGCATCATGCGCGTCACCGCTACGGGCGTAGATACCGAGGAGGGTCGCGGCGTGGCTCTTGCCAGCGAGGGTAGTGATGTGCAGACTCCGCTCGACCGCCAACTTGAGCAACTAGGTAAGTGGATATCTAAGGCTAGCTTCGTTATCGCGGTGCTCATCATCGTGGGTCGCATGCTCTACTTCTGGCTCTCGGGAGGCTTCGGCGAGGCCTTTACATGGGTCGAGTTTATGCAGTTTGCGCTCAACTCTGTGATGATTGCCGTTACGCTTATCGTTGTCGCTGTGCCTGAGGGTCTGCCCATGAGTATCACCGTGAGCCTTGCACTCAGCATGCGCCGTATGCTCAAGGAGAATAGCCTTGTGCGTAAGTTGCACGCCTGCGAGACTATGGGTGCAGCTACGGTCATCTGCACTGACAAGACGGGCACACTCACCAAGAACCGCATGACCGTTATGGAGTTCGATGCGGGCGATGAGACGCTTATCGAGGATGTATATTGCAATATCGCAACCAACTCTACGGCAGAGCTCACAACGGATGACGATGGCAAGCTGATGGTTATCGGTAACCCTACCGAGGGTGCGTTGCTTATGTGGTTGAATAATAGGGGAGTAGACCATGCTACCTATCGCGGTTGTTGCACCGTTTTGGAGCAAGTTCCATTCTCTTCGGAGACCAAGACTATGAGTACGACCGTCAGTCGCGATGGTGTCGTAGTGCGATATGTAAAGGGTGCTCCCGAGATTGTTATGGCTATGTGTGACCGCCTTGCTGGCAACCGCACGCGCGAGGAGTATGAGGCGTTGCTTCTCTCTCACCAGCAGCGTGCCATGCGTACCCTTGGCTTCGCCATGCAGCGCATCGAGGATGGTGTTGTGGGCGAGATGGTGTTCCTTGGTGTTGTAGGCATCGCCGACCCCATCCGCGATGATGTTGCCGAGGCTATCGATACATGTATGAACTCCGCAGGTGTGCGTGTGATTATCGTTACGGGTGACACCCCTGGTACGGCACGCGAGATTGGCCGCCAGATTGGTCTTATAACCTCCGATGAGGAGGGTCAGATTATCACGGGCCCCGAGTTTGCAGCCCTCACGGATGATGAGGCTCGAGAGCTGCTCAAGGGGCGCACCTTGAAGATAATATCGCGTGCCCGCCCCGATGACAAGGCGCGCCTCGTTATGCTCTTGCAGTCTAATGGTGAGGTAGTTGCAGTTACGGGCGACGGCACGAACGATGCCCCCGCTTTAAGCAAGGCGCAGGTGGGTCTCTCGATGGGTGATGGCACATCGCGCGCTAAGGAGGCGAGCGATATCACCATTATCGACAACTCATTTGCAAGCATTAATAAGGCGATTATGTGGGGCAGATCGCTCTACTTGAACATCCGTCGCTTCATCATCTTCCAGATGACCATCAACCTTTGTGCTTGCCTCATCGTGTTGGCGGGCGCATTCATGGGTCTTGAGTCTCCGCTCACGGTGACGCAGATGTTGTGGGTAAACCTCATTATGGATACCTTTGCCGCTATGGCGCTATCATCGCTTCCACCCGATAGGGGCGTGTTGCGCGATAAGCCCCGCAAGAGTGATAGCCACATCATCGACCGTGGCATGATTGGCTCTATCGTGGGTGGTGGCATGACCTTCTTTGTTGTGCTTGTCGCCTTGTGGCAGTTCATGTGGCATAAGGATGTGTGCAGCGTTGTGGATATGCTCACGGCAGACTCTCTGCGCGTCTTTATGTTTGAGGTGTTTAGCCCTGCCAAGGCCACTAACGAACTTACGGCATATGAGATGGGACTCTTCTTCTCTATCTTTGTGTTGTTGCAGTTCTGGAATCTCTTTAACGCCAAGTATTTCCGCACCCAGCGCAGCTTGATACTCGATATTGTCGACCTCATCCGTGCTCCGCAAAAGGTCAAGGAGTCGTACAATAAGATGTATCTGTCAATCCTCGCGGTGATATTGTGTGGTCAGATTGCTATTGTCACCTTTGCGGGCCAGTTCTTTAGCGTTGCACCCCTTGCCATGACGGACTGGTTGTGGATATGTCTGCTCACAATGCCTGTGTTGCTGATCCCCGATGTGTGTCGCTTTGCTAAGCGCCTGAAATAGAATAAGGAGAGTAAGTGTAGTGGCCCCAAAGTTTTTTGTCTAAACTTTTGGGGCCACTTCAAGGTTGCTGTCCTTATATTTTTTCAATGTCGCCAAAGATTAGGCGGCGTGCGTGTGGTGGGTTTGATGCTACGCGATGCGCAGGACTATCCAGCGGCGCACCAAAGGGCATTTGTGCGATAAGCTTCCAGTCGGGATTTATTAGCCATCGTGCCGCTACGGCCTTGTCAATTAGTGGGTTGTAGTGTTGCAATGACGCTCCGTAACCCATATCTTCGAGCGCTGTCCACACGGCAAACTGCATCATTCCCGAACTCTGCTCCGACCATGTCGCCACGTTCTCGGCATATAGCGGGAAGTTCTCGCGCATGCGGTTTAGTGCATCCTCATCCTCGTAGAAGAGTATTGTGCCGTGTCCCGCCATAAAGGCGCGCTCGACCTTCTGTTTCGTGCGTTCGAAGCGCTCTGGAGGCGTTATGTGACGTAGCGTCTCAAGAACTATGTGCCACAGCTCGCGGTGTTGCTCGTCGAGGAGCAGTACCATGCGTGCCGACTGCACATTAAATGGTGAGGGCATGGTAGCAAGAAGTTCATCCATCATCCCCACAACAAGGCTATTATCGACCACCGCGCGATTGTCGAGGTGGTAGTAACTGCGGCGATGTGCCACCGCTTCAATAAAATCTCGGCTCATAAACTACTAATGTTTACAAGCCGAAAATGCAATTATAGTACCACGCTATTAGTATAGCTTAATATACTCGTATGTGTTGCCCACCTTGGTAAGGTAGCGCTCGAACTCTTCGCGCGAGATAACCACCGTGAAGCGGTTGTCATTGGGGTGAAAACTGAGTGCGGGCTGGTGGCGCAAGGTCTCATCGAGGAATAGGTGCACATGGTTCTCCGTGTCGTTGATAAGACCAAATGGAGATACCGAGCCAGGCGATAATCCCAACCACTTAAGCATGCGCTCGGGCGATGCGAACGATAGCTTACCCTGTCGCAGGATATGCTCAAGGTCGTGGATTGCCATCGACTGCTCCGAGTCGAAGACAACAAGATAGTGACGGTTGCCCTTGTGGTTGCGGAAGAAGAGATTCTTGCAGTGCTTCGAACCATCCTGTCGCCAATATTGGCGTGCAATTTCGATTGTGGGAGCCTCAGGGTGCTCATACCACGAATATGTTATGCCCTGCTCGTCGAGCCATTTGAATACGTTATCGCGTCTCTCCATAGAGTTTTGTTTTAATTTGTCTAGTGCAAAGATATAAAAAACTGGCGAAAGATGTTGTGCTTTCGGAATAAAATTCCTAACTTTGTAAGGATTATGCGATTATAAATTAAAACAACTATACTATGAACGTAAACACTATCCGCGAGAAATTTAACGAGAAGTTTGGTGTCCAGGGTGAGCTCTTCACATCGCCTGGTCGTATCAACCTCATCGGCGAGCATACTGACTACAACGGTGGCTTCGTATTCCCAGGCGCTATCGACAAGGGCATGGTGGCAGAGATCAAGCTCAACGGCACAGACAAGGTGCGCGCATACTCTGTAGACATCAATGACTACGCCGAGTTTGGCCTCAACGAGGAGGATGCACCCCAGGCTAGCTGGGCACGCTACATCTTCGGTGTGTGCCGCGAGATTCAGAAGCGTGGCGGTAAGATTGCTGGCTTCGATACAGCATTCGCTGGCGACGTGCCCCTCGGTGCAGGTATGTCATCATCTGCAGCCCTCGAGTCTACATTCGCCAACGCTCTCAACGAGCTCTTCGCTCTCGGCATCGACCGCTTCGAGCTTGCTCGTATCGGTCAGTCTACCGAGCACAACTACTGCGGCGTGAAGTGTGGTATCATGGATCAGTTTGCATCCGTATTCGGCAAGGCGGGACACCTCATGCGCCTCGACTGCCGCTCTATGGAGTTCGAGTACTTCCCCTTTGACCCCGAGCAGCACGGCTACAAACTCGTTCTCCTCGACTCTGTAGTTAAGCACGAGCTTGTCGGCTCACCCTATAACGACCGTCGTGCATCATGTGAGCGCGTGGCAGCAGTCCTCGGTCAGGAGTTCCTCCGTGGCGCAACAATGGAGCAGCTCGAGGCTATCAAGGACAAGATCTCAGATGAGGACTACAAGCGTGCACGCTACGTCATTGGCGAGGAGCAGCGTGTGCTCGACGTCTGCGAGGCACTCAAAGTCAATGACTATGAGACTGTGGGTAAGCGCATGTACGAGACACACTGGGGTATGTCTAAGGATTATGAGGTATCATGCGAGGAGCTCGACTTCCTTGCTACTGTTGCCGAGGAGTGTGGCGTAGCCGGCTCGCGTATCATGGGTGGTGGCTTTGGTGGTTGCACTATCAACCTTGTAAAGAGTGACCTCTACGACAACTTTATTACTACTGCAAAGGCTCGTTTCAACGAGAAGTACGGTCACGAGCCCAAGGTATACTCTGTAGTTATCTCCGACGGCGCCCGTTCCTTGTGATAGTGGTGCATCTTCGCCGCTTCAATCAAAGCCCCGAATGGGTCGTACGCCGAAGTACTACCCATCCGGGGCATTTTCATGTCAGCGACAAATCTGCACCACTCTGACAAGGAACTGGTGGTTGGTCTGTGAATCTAATGAGTTTAGGGAATTTAGCGATTTGAATCAATCCCTAAACTCCCTAAATTCTTTAAGTTCCCTAATCTAATATTTTCTCTACTCGCACATCT
>JAFZGE010000039.1 GCA_017555545.1 Alistipes sp. | reverse complement strand
AGCTCCTCCTCTGTAGGACGGATGAACATGTTCTTTACGAAGTGTGCCTGCCATGCCACCTCCATGATGAAGCGGATCTTGAGGCGTGTGTTCTCGTTAGCGCCGCAGAATGTATCTACAACGTAGAGCTTCTTGTTTGAAAGCTCCTTAGAAGCGATCTTCTTGAGCTCAGCCCAAGCAGCCTCAGTTACAGGCTTGTTGTCGTTCTTGTACTCGTCAGATGTCCACCAGATAGTATCCTTAGTGGTCTCATCCATTACGAAGAACTTGTCCTTAGGAGAACGACCAGTGTAAACGCCAGTCATAACGTTTACTGCGCCCATCTCAGTTACTACACCCTTGTCGAAGCCAGTGAGACCCTCTTTAGTCTCCTCCTCGAACAAAGTCTCATATGAAGGGTTGTAAACAACCTCCTCAACGCCGGTAATACCGTACTTTGCCAAATCAATTGTTGCCATAGTTTTACTTGTATTAATTAATTCTAAATTCTCTTCAATCTAAACACACCTAAAGTGGAAAGTGTCGGGTGTAACCGTCGCCACGATATAGGGTCAACGCGGAACACGCCTTCTTTGCCACAAAAACGATGCAAAGTTAACAAATAATTTTGGTCTGTGAAATTTTTAACAGACTTTTTTTAATTTTTTTATAAAATATTTCGCGCCACACTTTTGTGTCTGGCAAAAGCATAACGCCCCGCACGGTTGTGTTATTGTGCAGGGCGTTGTGTAGTAGGCTGTAAGGGCTACTCCTCGAGTATGTAAACTGTCTCGCCAGGGCGTTGCATATGATACTGCTCGCGGGCGTAGCTCTCCATGAATTCGGGGTCTTGAGTGATGTTTTTGATGAAGATGCTATCGCTTTCGATCTTCTCTTCGTAGAACTCTATCTGACGGTCGAGCTCGCGTATCTGCGAACGTGTACGGATGGTGTTGCGTATCGTAAGTATAGAGACATAGATGGTGCAGATTGCGATGACAACAGTCAACACAATCCAGAAGTAGTTTATTATGCGTAGCTTAGTCTCCTCCTTCATCACTAAGGTATGTGCATGAATTTATGCGTCTGAATAGAGATGTTCCACACGGGGTTAAGCTTAACCCACTCGACAATCTCGCCAATAATCTGCTCGTAGACGCTCCACTCGGGCTGCAGGTACAAGCGACACTTGCGGCTCACCTTCTTGCTGCACTCCACGGCCCACTCCAAGTCCTCTTTGGTCTGAACGATGACCTTGAGTTCATCCGCACGGCGCAACGCCTCATCCAATGGGGGCATCTGGCGCTTGGGCGAGAGGCAGATCCAGTCGAACTCACCACTAATGGGGTTTGTACCCGATGTCTCGATAAATATCTCGAGGCCCTTTGCGTGAAGCTGTCTAGTAAGCTCTCCCAAGGGGTACAACAGAGGCTCGCCACCTGTAATCACGATGGCCTGAGCCGAGCACGATGCTGCGCGCTCCACGATAGTCTCAACAGGGGTGGGAGGGAAGACCTTGGGGTTCCACGTATACTTGGCATCGCACCAGCGGCAGCCTACGTCGCAGCCACCGAGGCGTATGAAGTATGCGGGCTTGCCTGAGTGGTAGCCCTCGCCCTGAATGGTGTAGAAGTCCTCGACAAGGGGGAGCTTGCGTCCGCCCTCGAGGAGCTCCAAGTCGGGATTAATCTTCATCTAATACGTAAATGTCCTTAAGGTTACGGCCAATCTGGTTGTAATCCAAACCGTAGCCTACGATAAACTCATTGCCGATGGGCATTGCCACGTAGTCAATCTTATACTCGTGGAGGAACTTCTCGGGCTTGTAGAAGAGTGTGCAGATAGCCACGCTTGCGGGCTTGCGCTCCTTTAGGTAGTTGAGCAAGTAGTTCATGCTGTGACCTGTCTCAACGATATCCTCAACGATGATGATATCCTTACCCTCGATGTCGAAGTCGATGCCGAGGTGCTGCTTAATCTGACCTGTAGACTGTGTACCCTCGTATGATGAGATCTTAACGAAGGCCATGCGTGAGTCGAAGTTCACCTTGCGCACGAGGTCGCTCAAGAAGAGGAACGAGCCTGAGAGCACACCGAGGAAGATGGGGGTCTTGCCTGCGTAACGCTCGTTGAGCTGCTCGGCAACGCGCTCTACAGCCTTGTCGATCTCCTCTGCGGGGATCATAATCTTGAATTTGCGATCAAGAAGTTTTATCTTTCCGTTCTCCATAGTGGTAGTTATTTTGAGTCAAAGTTACATATTTTATCCTAATCTGCAAACTAATTGGTGCGAACTCTGTCGAGAATGCCCGTCAAGGCTGCTAGAATAACGCCGTAGTTTGTGATGGCAACTCCCTGCTGGCGAGCGCGTTCCACGCGGCTGAGAACGTGCTTTCTATTGAACATGCACGCTCCGCAATGGATGACAAGGTCGTAAGGGGTCAAGTCCTCGGGGTAGTCTGCGCCACCCACGATGTCGATGGTGAGACCCTCACCAAATCTTTTGCGTAAGAGGCGGGGTAGCTTCACACGACCGATATCCTCGTTCTGTGGCGTATGTGAGCACGCCTCGGCGATGAGTATGCGCGACGCCTCGGTGATGCTCTTGAGTGCTTTGACACCCTCGGTGAAGAGGGCTATGTCACCCTTATAGCGCGCAAAGAGTATCGAGAACGATGTCAGCGTTGAGGCCTCGGGCTTAAGCTGATACACCTCGTTAAAGGCCTGTGAGTCAGTTATGATGAGCTCGGGAGGTGTTACGAGCGCTGCCAATGCCTCCGCCATGCGGTCGGGGGTGCAACATATGGGCACGCAACCACGGTCGAGTAGTTCGCGTATGGTCTGCACCTGTGGCTGGATAAGGCGTCCCTTGGGTGCTGATTTATCTTGTGGCATTACGAGCAGCACTCTGTCGCCAGCCTTGCAGAAGCCCTCTGTTATGAGTCGCTCCTCGGCGGGACGTGTGCCGATTATCGCCTCGCGCAACGCCTCGATGCCCTCACCCGTGGTGGTGCTTGTGGCGATGACTCTATGCTTCGTAGCCTCTTCGATGCGTGCGATGAGTGCCTCGCGGTCGTTGATTCTATCCACCTGGTTGAGTGCCACAACAACGGGAATCTCGCGTGTGCGACACTCCTCGATTATGCGAAGCTCGGTGTCGATGCCCTCATCTGTAAATAACACAACAGCGATGTCGGTTCTATCCAACATCTTTGACGTGCGCGCCATGCGCTCCTTGCCCAGCGTTGTGTCGTCGTCGAGACCTGGGGTGTCGATGATGACCACAGCGCCCATGCCCGTAAGCTCCATAGGCTTCTGCACGGGGTCGGTCGTTGTGCCTCGAGTATCGGATACGATGGCCACATCCTGCTTTGCTAGGCAATTCAGCATGGCCGACTTACCTGCGTTTGTGCGACCCAAAAGGGCGATATGTACACGCTCTGAGGCGGGTGTTTGAGGTGTGCTCATAGCCTAAAATTAGAATCTAAAGTCGCGCTTACCCTCAAGGATTGCCTTAAGGTTGTCCTGCGTAATGCGGCGCACCTTGTCCGAAGGGATGATCTGCTGGAGCTTATCGATCATTTTGTAGCCCTCGACCTTAACCTTTGGTGATGCGTAGTCCTCGAGATACTCGGCGAGTGTCATAAGTGCGTTGGGGGCGCAGCAGTTGCCAATAAGACCACGCTTTGCCAACGACATGAAGCGATCGCCAGTGCGACCCTCGCGATAGCATGCGGTACAGAAACTTGGGATGTAGCCCAACTCCAGGAGCCAGCCTACGATCTCATCCAGTGTGCGCTCATCCGAGATGTCGAACTGTGCTGAGTCCTCAGCATCTACTATGCCCTCAGCATAGCCACCCACGCTGGTCTTTGAGCCGCCGCTAAGCTGCGATACGCCGACGTCGAGCACCAACTCGCGACAACTCTTCGACTCGCGTGTTGATACAATCATGCCTGTATAGGGAACTGCGATGCGCAATACTGCAACGATGCGGCGGAATACCTCATCGGTAACTGCATCGGGGAAGTCCTTGGGGTCGATATCGTCGGCGGGGCGGATACGGGGTACGCTGATGGTGTGTGGGCCTACGCCAAAGCGTGCCTCGAGGTGCTCAGCGTGCATAAGGATGCCCACAACGTCGTAGCGGTAGTTCGAGAGTCCAAACAATGCTCCCACGCCCACATCATCGATGCCACCAAGCATAGCACGGTCCATAGCCTCGGTGTGGTATGCCCAGTCGCTCTTGGGGCCTGTGGGGTGAAGACGCTCGTATGCCTCGCGGTCGTATGTCTCCTCGAAGAGAATATATGTGCCGATGCCTGCATCCTTGAGGCGGGTGTAGTTCTCGACGGTTGTTGCCGCGATGTTAACGTTCACACGGCGGATAGCGCCGTTCTTGTGGTGGATAGAGTAGATGGTGTCGATAGACTCCAACACATACTCGATGGGGCTAAGCTTGGGGTGCTCGCCAGTCTCCAACGCAAGGCGCTTGTGACCCATATCCTGGAGCGCAATAACCTCGCGACGTATCTCCTCCTGCGTAAGCTTGCGGCGGGGAATAGTCTTGTTCTTAGCGTGGTAGGGACAGTATACACAGCCATTCACGCAGTGGTTTGAGAGGTACAAGGGTGCGAACATCACTATGCGGTTGCCATAGATCTGCTCCTTGAGGCGGCGTGCGATAGCGAATATACGCTCCTCGATCTCCTTATCCTCTACCTCGATAAGTACCGCAGCCTCACGGTGCGAGATGCCTTTGCCCTGGTCGGCCTTGGCGAGAATCTCCTCGATGAGTGCTCGGTCGTTGCGGTGCTCGCGCGCCCACTCCAATGTGGCGCGTATCTCGCCGTCGTGGATAAATTCGGCGGCGTGCTCCGACTTTACATTATATTCTATATTACTCATATTGTTTCAGGTTGTTAAAATCGCCTCGTGCATAGTCTATATGGTAGCCTATGGTGTTAAGTTCGCTTTCGAGCGCACTCAAACCTTCAGCCGCCTCCTTACCCCATGAGGCCTTATTTTCATAGATGGCATATTTCGCCCTCACATCCGTGGGGGATAGGTTGGGCATCACAACATTTGCTCCCGAGAGTATGCCTTCGAGGCGTCCACGCGGTGTTAGTGTCGCGAGTGCCGTAGTTGAGGGTAGTAGTGCCGAGGGTAACATAAGTCGTACTATGGCAATTGTCGCCAATACCAAATTCAGGTCACCCGCAGGCTCATCGCCCAGCGGTGTCGCCTTGTGTGGCAGGAAGGGGCCTATGCCCACCATCTCGGGCTGCATGCGCTCGATGAGTAAAAGGTCTTCAACAATATGGTCAACACTCTGCCCCTTAACTCCAATCATCATGCCCATGCCCGTCTGGTAACCACAACGCTTTAATGCCTCCAGGCACTCCAACCTATGTTGAAGTCCCTTGCTTGAGGGGTGTAACGAAGTGTATAGATGCTCGTTTGCTGCCTCGTGGCGTAGAAGGTAGCGGTTTGCTCCCGCCTCCTTAAGTCTTCGGTAGGACTCCTCGCTACGCTCACCCAGCGATAGCGTTATTGCCACATCGGGGTAGGTGCGGCGCATATCCGAGATAAGCTCCACAAGCCACTCGTCGGTGTGTGTGCCATCCTCGCCACCTTGCAGCACAAAGGTGCGGAATCCCAGTGCATAGCCCTCTCTGCAGCACTCCATAACCTCCTCATGCGTAAGGCGGTAGCGCTCTGCGGTGCGGTTGCTGCGTCTTAATCCGCAGTACATGCAGTCGCACTTGCAGAAGCTCGAGAGCTCGATTAGGCCACGTATATATATGCCAAGTCCGAACTGCGCGGACGCAGTTCGGACAGCATTGTCTCTGAGAAGTTGAAGCACGCTTCGGTCTGTGGCAGCACTGTGAAGCAACTGCCCTAACTCTGTTGCATTTAGTTTATCACCATGCGATAAGCGCTCAATCAACCTCTTCATAGATTATTTATCGCTTCTTCAGCTCAGCGTCGAAGACCTTCTTGCCGTCGCCGTAAGCAGTGTGTACGCTCGGACCTGAGATACAACCGCCGTCGCAGACCATAACCTCGATGAACTGTGCTGGTGCCTTGCCAGTCTTGCCGTAAGCCTTCAACAAAGCAACGTTCTTCTTGTTGAGACCAGCGATCTGGAGTGTTGTGAAGTCGATCTTGCCATCAACGAACTCCTTAACTGCTGCTGTAACACCGCCATTCTCCGCGAAACCGTGTGCTGAGCGACGTGATGCGCAGTCTACGGGGTGGATGTTAGCCTCGCCAAGCTCGATGTTCATACCGCCAAGGATTGCGTGTGCCTCCTCGTAAGTAAGGATGTAGTCAACCAAGCCCTTCAAGTCCTCACGACGTGCCTCCTTGCGCTTAGCGATACATGGACCTACGAATACAACTTTTGCGTTAGGATACTTCTCGCGTGCGAGCTGTGCAGTGTAAACCATAGGTGAGTATGTAGAAGAGATATACTTCTGCAACTCGGGAGCGTGCTTGCGTGCCATCTCCATGTATGAAGGACAGCAAGATGTAGTCATGAATGCCTGACCCTCCTCCATCTTCTCTGCGAACTCATGTGTCTCCTTCTCTGTAGTGATCTCTGCACCACGAGCAACCTCGATAACATCCTTGAAGCCGATAGCCTTGATTGCACCGTAAACCTGCTCGGTAGGAGCGTTGTACTGTGAAAGGATTGAGGGAGCTACAACTGCAACAACATCCTCACCACGGCGAATAGACTGCAAAATATCAAATACCTGTGAGATCTCGAAGATAGCACCGAAAGGACAAGCGTTCATACACTTACCGCAGTAGATACACTTAGACTCGTCGATGTGCTCAACACCATACTCATCCTTAGAGATAGCGCCAACGGGGCATGCCTCCTCGCAAGGAACGGGGATGTAAACGATAGCGTGGTAGGGACATGCCGCGAAGCACTTACCACAGCTGATACACTCCTTGTGGTTGATCTTACCCTGTGATGTATCGGGATCGAACTCGATAGCATTCTTAGGACAAGCGTGTGAACAAGCACGCGCTACGCAACCACGGCAGAGGTTAGTGATATCGTAGTTTGTACGAACGCATGATGAGCAAGCCTCATCGATAACGCACATGATGTTATCCTTAATCTGTGTGCGGTCGAGAGCTGCCTGAGCGTATGCTGACAATGGAGTGAGCTCATCTGTCTCATCTGTCATGTCGTAACCCAACAATGGGAGTGACTTGTACTTCCATACTGCGCGCTCCTTGTGGATACAGCAGCGGCCACGCACCTGTGAGTTGCGAGGACTAAACTCGATGGGCACTCGGTCGATCTTCTCTACGAGCTGACCCTCATTCCAGAGGCTCACAAGCTTTGTGAGAAGTCTCTGGCGTACGATCATTACGTTGTTCTTAATTGCCATATTGCTAGTAGTTAACTGTTAATTGTTTCGATTTTGTGTCTTTTGTTTGCTCTGTGTTGACTATCACATAGTTACAACGCTCCTTAAACTAAATGTTTGAATTGTGTGCACTATAGTGGTAATTAACTGAACAAAGGTAGTGAAAATTGCGTAAAAATAAAAATTTTGCGACTACTTTTTTACGCTTGGCGCTAGAATGCGCATAAATCGCCCTGACGGAGGTTTTGTCCGGTCATCTTTGCAATGACCATTTCGCGCAGTTCATGGGGACGTATGCCGCCGAGTGGCGAGTGTGCAATAAGGTTGCGAGGTGCTTGCGATGCGAGGCGCTCGATGGCGATACGAGGGTCGAGTCGACGGATGATGTCGACTAAGAGTGTGGCGTATGTCTCGGCGTCAAAATCGTGGCTGAACATGAAGCGCTCGGGGTGCTCGCGCCACTCGCGCTCGAGAGGCGTGTTGCGATAGATTTGCAACTGGTGAAACTTTATGAAGTCGATGCCGAGGGCGTTTATTTGGTGAATGCCGTTGATGATATCGGCTGTTGTCTCGTTCGGAAAGCCGAGGATAAAGTGCGCTCCAACATCTATTCCCGTAGCCTTGGTTTGTGTTACGGCGTTGATGGCAGCGGAGAAGTCATGACCGCGGTTTACGTGGCTGAGTGTGGCGTCGTAGACCGACTCGATGCCATACTCCACAGCGACATATTTCGACTGCGCAATATGTTCTAAAAGTTGGAGTATATCGGAAGTAATGCAATCGGGGCGTGTACCGATGATTATGCCCGAAATTGCAGGGTGAGATAGCGCCTCGAAGTATAGTTTTTCGAGGTGTTCAACATCGGCGTAAGTATTTGTATTGGATTGAAAATATGCGAGATAATAGTCGGCTCTACGATCTCGTGCGGAGTGAAATCGCAGAGCGCGCTCTATCTGTTGGGTTATTGTCGACGCCTCGCGGCAGTAGGATGGCGAAAATGCCTCGCCCAAGCAAAAAGTACAGCCGTTGTAACCCACCTTTCCATCGCGGTTTGGGCAGCTGAATCCAGCGTCGATTGAGAGCTTCTGCACACGACCGCCCAGTTTGCGGCGCATGGTGCTACCATAGTCGTTATAGGGCAGTTGCTCCATGGTGCGGGGTGTGGTTACAAATCCTCGAGTCGTGCCACGGGAGATACGTCGAGCGAGCTGAACTCTCCCGCCATGTAGCGGTAGTAGCCAGCCGTTGCAATCATCGCTGCGTTGTCGGTCGTAAACTTTAACTCGGGCAAGAAGCAGCGCCAGCCGCGACGCTTGCCAGCCTCGAGAATACCGTTGCGTAAACCTGAGTTTGCCGATACGCCACCTGCAATAGCTATATCCTTGATACCCGTAGACTTAGAAGCCTTAATAAGCTTGTCGATGAGGATATCCACGATTGTCTTTTGAAGTGATGCTGCGAGGTTTGCCTTATTCTTCTCCACGAAGTCGGGATCCTCCTTCACGGCATCGCGCAAGGTGTAGAGGAACGAGGTCTTCAAACCTGAGAATGAGTAGTCGAATTCGCCCTCAACATGTGGCTTTGCAAACTTGAATGCTGTTGCGTCGCCCTCCTTTGCCAAGCGGTCGATAACGGGGCCACCGGGGTAGGGTAGACCCATAACCTTTGCACATTTGTCGAAAGCCTCGCCTGCGGCATCATCGATTGTTGTGCCGATGATCTCCATCTCAGTGGGTGAGTCGACGCGCACAATCTGTGTGTGTCCGCCACTAACCAAGAGGCAGAGGAATGGGAAGTTGGGGTGTGGCAACTCGCGGTCGGGGAGGTCGACGAAGTGCGAGAGAATGTGACCCTGCAAGTGGTTTACCTCAACTAGTGGAATGTTGTTGGCGATGGAGAGACCCTTCGCGAACGACACACCCACAAGGAGTGAGCCGAGCAAGCCTGGGCCACGCGTAAATGCGATAGCATCGACTTTGTCGATGGTTATGCCCGCCTCCTTGAGTGCTGTGTCTACCACAGGGATGATGTTCTGCTGGTGGGCACGTGACGCAAGCTCGGGAATAACGCCGCCATACTTCTGGTGTACTGCCTGTGAGGCAATTACGTTCGAAAGTAGTGTGCGGTTGCGGATTACGGCCGCCGATGTGTCATCGCATGATGACTCTATACCGAGGATAGTAATGTCCATTTTTCGGAAATATTTTCTATGTTTTTTTCTATATTAATAGAAAAATGTTTACATTTGTAGGTTAATTGCTGTGTAGCGATTAAAATTAATCACACGTTTCAATGCGCAAAGTTATAAAAATATTGGCAAAGGTGCTATCGGCAATCGTATTGTTGCTGATATTTTTGCCTATTTTTGTAACTCTGCTCCTCAATCTCGAACCCGTACAGAACTATGTCGTAGGCTACGCTACCGATTTTGCGTCGGAGGCGTTGGGTACGCGTGTATCCATCAGACGCATCAATATGGATCTTCTTACGCGCGTGCGTGTCGAGGGTTTCTATGTCGAGGATATGGAGCAGGATACGCTACTCTATGTCGATAAGGCCTCGGCAGCAATCACAAGTCTCAATATCAAGCGCGATGGTCTCTCGTTGCGCGATGTCGATGCCGAGGACGGTAAATTCTATCTCCGCGAGATGGCAGATGGCGAACTTAATATAATTCCCATTGTTGCGAAACTGCAAAATCCTGGTAAGGAGAGTAACTTCCGACTCTATATTAGCGATATCACGGCATGCGATGTCGATTTCCACTTCACGCGCCTTGAGCCCCGCAACCCAGCCTATGGTGTCGACTATGCCGATCTGCGTATCCTCGGCATCGATACCAGGTTGGAGAACTTCAGCGTCGTTAAGGGCGCTGTGCGTGGAGATATAAAGAGCCTCTCGGCATACGAGCGTAGCGGTTTTGTTATCGATAACCTCAGCTGTGAGATGTATATCGACAGAGGTCTTATCCACCTCGATAATCTCAATGTCACAACGGCAGAATCGGTGCTCAACATGCCTCGTATGCACATAAACGGCGATGGCTGGGATCAGTATAAGAACTACATCGCGGAGGTGCAGATGGATATGGCGGCGGAGAACTCTACGGTATCTTCGGCCGATGTCGGCTACTTCGCTCCAGGCCTGCGCAACTGGGGTCTTACGCTTGAGGATGCCGATGTCACCTACAAGGGTACGGTTGCGGATTTTGAGGTGACGGCGCGCGATGTGGACTTTGGCGAGGGTAGTAATCTCGATGCTACGGCACATATAATCGGCATGCCCGAGTGGCGTGATGCAAAATATATCGTTGGCGTGGAGCACATGCACCTTGAGGCGGATGATGCAACTGCAATCATCGACGCTGTGGCAAAGCAGCCACTTCCCGCAAAGGTTATGGAGATTGTCGACCGCGTGGAGTGGGTGGATATGCGCGCTACGTTTGGTGGTCGCTTGGATTCGTTCCGTGTGGCGGGTAATGTCAACTCGGCTGTGGGTCACCTTCGCGCAGATATTGACCTCGGCAAGTCTAGGCGTGGTCGCTTCCCTGTAAATGGCTTTGTGGAGGTTGATAACCTCAACGTGGGAGAACTTTTGGATAAACCAAAGGTGGGCAACCTTACGGCATCGCTCAATGGCGCTGCTACGGTTGGCGATATGGCCTCGGGAGGTGTCATCGGCAACGTCAACCTCATGGTTGAGGCGTTCCAGTTTAAGGATTATACCTATTGTGACATAAATGGCGTGGGTGCTGTCGACGGCAACAAGTTCTATGGCGAGGTTAACTCGGACGATCCCAACCTCGACTTCGATATGTTTGCTGATGTAGACATCAATCCCGAAGATCCATACTATCGCCTCTCGATGATGCTCTACAATGCCGACTTGCACGCTCTGGGCATCAATAAGCGCGATGAGGTATCTACGCTCTCGGCAAATGTCGGTGTCGACCTTAGTGGCGCGACGCTCGAGGAGTTGAATGGCTATGTTAGTATTGCCGATGCGGAGTATCACTATCCAACTGGCGACATCTACTCTAATCGTATGCGTATCGATCTCGACAGTACGCCCCAGCAGAAGTATGTGCAGTGCAAGAGCGACTTCTTCGACTTTGACTTCCGCAGTCGTGCGGGCTACCTCGATATCTACGACTATCTCTACCACTCGCTAAATACTTATGTGCCCTTGCTCTATAAGGATGCTCCAGAGATCAAGCGCGAGGAGGGTGCTGCGAACAATGCCAACGACTATACCGTCTTTACGCTTACGGCAAACGATGAGATAAATAGCTTCCTGGATGCTATTGCGGGAGGCCTTGTCGTTGCTCCTGAGACTAATCTCTCGCTCACGTTCAATCCACGCAGCAACAACATCATCCTTAAGGGTAAGTCGGAGGCTGTGGAGTATTCGGGTGTCATCATGGCGAATGTTGAGCTCGACATTAACAATAGCAGCCGCGACTCGATGTCAGTGCGCATGAGGTCGGAGGGTATCTATCGTGGTACTACGCTGCTCATGCCCAACTTCAACCTCAATGGTGGCGCTCGCGAGAACCGCATCACGCTCTCGGCAGGATTTAGAGATAGTGATAAGCGCTCGGCGATGCTTGGCCTTGCTGCTAAGTTCAGCAAGAATGGCGAGAACAGCCACCGCTCAATACATATCAACGTAACACCTTCGCACTTCACGGCAGATGATGCGCAGTGGAAGCTATATGCCCGAGGCATCGACATCGACTCTTCGCGCATCGCAATTAATGACCTTCGCATCTTGCGTGGCGACCAGCAGTTGAAAATCAACGGCGTCGCTTCGCGCCAGAGAGGCGACTCGATACGCATCACACTAAACCGCTTCGATATATCGCCACTCTCACAGATTATAGGTCGCTATGGCTACGATATTGAAGGTGCTTCGACGGGTTATGCGACAATCAAGTCGGCACTCAACAACCCCGAGATAGAGGCGCGCATCAGCATCGATGACTGGAGTCTAAATGGTCTCTCGGCGCCACCCCAGGATATCATCACCGACTGGGACTTCAAGCAGAACCGTGCGCGCGTATTTGTTCGTGACCGTGGCACACAGGATACGCTTATTCGCGGATACTATCAGCCCGATGGCACACGTTATTACGCTAACGCACGCATCCGTCGCCTCAAGGCAGAGCTTATACAGCCCTTCTTGAAGGGTATCGTTTCGGATATCAAGGGCGATGTCAACGTCTACGCCACAATCATGGGCGAGGGACGCCAGGCTCACCTCAATGGTCGTGGTACGGTAGAGAACCTAGAGGCAAAGGTCGACTACACCAACGTGCGCTACTCGGCACCATTTGGCGAGTTACGCGTTGAGGATAATCATATCTATGCCGATGGCGTGGAGCTCTTCGATGCGAAGGGTAACAGGGGTGTCTACAGGATGGATCTCGATCTGAACCACTTGTCGAATGTTACGTACGACATCTCGATTGATGCCGACAAGATGCTGGTGCTCGACACCAAGGCGAAGGATAACGACTACTTCTATGGCCATGTCTACGCTACGGGCTCCGCGGAGTTCAAGGGCGATAGGCGAGGTCTGAAGATGGATATCGAGGCGACAAGTAACGATAACTCACACTTCTATATGCCGCTTTCGGGTAAGGAGGATGTATCGTATGCCGACTTCGTGAGATTCCGCACGGCAGAGGTTAAGGGTCCCGATACTACGGCATTCCTCACCCGCCGTATGCTCGCCTACGAGCGTAAGCGCCGTCAGGTTAGCAACATCGGTAGTGTGATGGATATGGATATGACCCTCAACGTGCGCCCCAATATCGAGATGCAGCTCGTTATCGACCCCACCGTGGGAGATATCATCAAGGGTCGTGGTACGGGTCAGCTCAATATGCACATCGTGCCCGAGGCTAACATCTTCGAGATGCGCGGTGAGTATGCCATCAGCGAGGGTGACTACCTCTTTACGTTGCAGAATATCTGGCATAAGCTCTTTAAGGTTGTGCCAGGCTCTACGGTGTCGTGGAATGGCGACCCTATGGGTGCGCAGCTAAATATCGACGCAGTATACGAGACCAAGGCGTCGCTGAAGCCGCTTATCGGCAACTCGTTGCAGGGTATCGACACTTCGCGTGCCGTGCCCGTGGAGTGCTATATCCGACTCACGGACGATATGATGTCGCCGACGGTGACCTTCGATGTCGAAGTGCCAAACGTAGCGCCAGAAATTCAAACCGTCATCGACAAGACGCTCAACGATCAGCAATCCATCGCTACGCAGATGTTCTGGCTGTTGGTTGCCAACACCTTCTCTTCCGAGGATACGGGTGCTATGGGTGCGTCGCTCTCTGCGACTACGGGCTTTGAGTTGCTCTCGAATCAGTTGAGTAACTGGCTCTCGGGCGATAACTACAATATTGTGTTGCGCTACCGACCACGTACCGAGCTTACGGGCGATGAGGTCGACTTCGGCTTCTCGAAGAGTTGGTTGGATAACCGCCTTATTGTCGAGGTCGAGGGTGGTTACCTCTCGGATGAGGCGCTGCAGGCTACGGAGAAGGCTTCGAACTTCGTGGGTGAGGCATTTATCACATGGCTCATAGATCCCGATGGCGCATTCCGCCTCAAGGGCTTCACGCAGACCATCGATCGCTATGGCGAGAACCAGGGTATGCAGGAGTCGGGCGTGGGTGTCTACTACAGCGAGAGCTTTAACACCTTCGCGGAGTTGGGCAAGAGTCTTAAGACGCGTTTCTCACGCGATAGTGTAGCGCGTGCTGAGCGCCGTGAGGCACGTGCCGAGGAGCGCGAATTGCGAAAACAGAAGCGCGAAGCAAAGGCTATGTTGCGCTCTAATCCTCCTGTAGAAAGCGATAACTGATTGAAAGATAGAAGAAAACTAAATAAAATTAATAACTAAAAACACTAAACAACTATGATTAACATTCTTGCTACTACACCCGGTGTAGAAAATGGAGCGCAGATCGACTCGCTCGCACTTGCTAATGAGATTGCTCAGAACACAGCTGCTACGGCTGAAGGTGGTTCTATCAGCATCTGGCAGTTGTGCTTCGGCGGTGGTGCATTCTCTGTAGTGCTCATGTGCCTCCTTCTAGCGCTCTTCTTCGTTATGGTCTTCATCTTTGTTGATCGCTTCATCGCTATCCGCAAGGCAACAGACATCGACCGTAACTTCATGAACCGCATCCGCGACTATATCTCTGAGGGTAACATCAGCGCTGCTGTAGACCTCTGCCGTCGCACTAACTCACCCATCGCACGCATGGTTGAGAAGGGTATCGAGCGCATCGGTCGCCCCATGAGCGACATCCAGAACGCTATCGAGAACGTTGCAAACGTTGAGGTTGCGAAGCTCGAGGCTAGCCTTCCATGGTTGTCATCAATCGCTGGTGGTGCTCCAATGATCGGTTTCTTGGGTACTGTAGTAGGTATGGTGCAGGTATTTATGAATATGTCGGCTGATGGCTCTGGCGTTATCGAGTTGTCACAGCTCTCTGAGGGTATGTTCGTTGCGATGATCACTACTGTAGGCGGTCTTGTTGTGGGTATCCCCGCATACTTCGCATACAACTACCTCGTTGCTCGCATTGAGAAGCTTATCTTCAGAATGGAGGCTACAACAATCGCCTTTATGGATATCTTGAACCAGCCCGTACAAAAATAGTCTGAGCCATGGCAATTAAGAGAAGTTCAAAGACAAACCCCTCGTTCTCGGCATCGTCGATGACCGACCTTGTCTTCCTTTTGTTGGTGTTCTTCATCCTCGCTACGACGCTTATCAACCCCAACAATGCGGTGCGCCTTACGCTCCCCTCATCTTCGAGCCAGGAGGGTGACCCCTCTGTAATCTCGCTCTCGGTGGTGGGTGACAAGACAACGTCTTCGGGTTATCAGTATATCATCAACGGCGACCAGAAGTACACTACCGTTACCGAGGTGGCTGCAGCGTTGCAGATTGAGTATGCGCCCTTTGAGGAGCGTGCAGAGCAGGATAAGCCCTATATCTCGTTGCGTTGCGATGAGAAGGTTACTGTAGATGCGCTTGTCGAGATTATCGACCTTACACGCGAGAAGAAGTACAAAATGGTGCTCGCTACGAAGGATAAGTAGTAGAGGAGCGTAAAACATCAAGGAGTTATGGAGTATTATGACCCCATAGATCACACCTCGCGTCGCATAGCTGCTGCCGTTACGACCATCGTGATGGCCGTAGTTGTTGTCGGACTATGTTACCTCCGCTTTAGCCTCGACCCAGGCAAGGAGCGCGAGCCCTCGCTCGATATTGTCTTCGAGGAGCTCGTGGAGACTCCCGAGCCTGAGCAGCCAAGACAGCAGAGTGCCCCAACCGACCAGCGTCGTGATAAGGCACCTGCGCATGTCGAGAAGGCAAAGACCGAGAGTAGCAACCAGACTACGGGTGAGGCCGAGAAGACCGAGACCATAAACCCCAATGCGCTCTTCAAGCCCGTAGCGGGTAATAGTGCGGAGCAGGTGCCCGAGGGCAACCGCCTTGCACCCGATGGCGAGCGAGAGCAGAATAAGGGTGAGGGCACGGGCTACAACCTTCAGGGCAGCGACCAGCTCGATGCTGGCTTGCAGGGTCGCGGTCTGCGTGAGGGCTTGCCTAAGCCTACGACAAACTACAAAACAAGTGGTACTGTGGTCGTGCGCGTGGAGATCGATGCCGACGGTAATGTGACAAGTGCAAAGGTTGTGCTCGAGGGTACAACAACAACAGATGCGCAGTTGCATAAGTTGGCCGAGGAGGCTGCACGCAAGGCTAAGTTCCGCCCCAGCGAGCGTACGCTGCAGGGTGGTACAATCACCTATGTCTTTAAGTTGCAGTAGGCGAGGTGTATAACTATTTTTAGGATTAGGATATTATGAGAGCATTTTTGATGTGCTTCGTGTTTCTTGCCTCTGTCGTCACGGCGTGGGCCGAGGAACCAAAGGGTGCAGAGATAGAGTTTTCGACTAAGGTCATCGATCTTGGCGTGTTGTCGCGCGAAGATGACAAGCAGATTGTGCGCCTTAGCTTCACGAATGTGGGCGATGTGCCGTTGGTGGTAACCGAGGTGCGCACCACATGTTCGTGCACAACCATTCAGCACGACAGAAAGAAGGTCATGCCCTCGGAGCGTGGTGTGCTCAACATCACCATGGACCCTTCGAAGGCCCCTGTGGGCAGCTTCTACCGCGTGTTGCAGGTCTTCTCTACGGCAACAAACGGAGTGCAACATATAACGCTTAAAGCAGAAATCGAATAAAAAGAGAGAGTATTATGGAGATTAAACGATTGGTTTTTAACCCATTCAGAGAGAATACATACGTTGCGTGGGATAACACCAAGGAGTGTGTTATCGTTGATGCTGGCAATATGGTTGCTGGCGAGAACCGCATGCTCGCAGAGTTTATCGAGGCTAATGGTCTCAAGCCCGTTATGGCAGTAAACACTCACGGTCATTTCGACCATGTGGGTGGCGTGCAGTGGCTCAAGGATACCTACGGAACAAAGTTCGCATGCTCAACGAAGGATCAGTTCATCATCGACAGCACGGCGGGTGGTACTATGTATGGCTTCAAGTGCAACGAGGTTCCTGCAATCGACGTAGACCTCGACACCGCAGGCGAAATTCGCTTTGGCGAGACTGTGTTGCGCGTAATCAAGACCCCTGGCCATACCCCTGGTCATGTAGTATTGTTCAACGAGGCAGACAAGAGCCTCTTTACGGGCGATACACTCTTCAAAGAGAGCATTGGTCGTACAGACTTGCCTGGTGGCGACTACTCATGGATTATGAAGTCTATCCTCGAGGAGGTTGTACCCCTCGGCGATGATGTAACCATCTATCCAGGTCATGAGGATAGCTCGACAATAGGCCACGAGGTGTTGTACAACCCCTTCATTGTCGAGGTGCTTAATAACGAGATTAACTACAAAGGATAGGCGATATGCGTATTGATATTATTACCGTTGTCCCTGAGCTCTTGGATTCGCCACTCAACGAGTCGATTTTGAAGCGTGCACAGGAGTCGGGACATGCCGAGATTCATGTGCATAACTTGCGCGACTACACCGATGACAAGCGTCGTACGGTTGATGACTACCCCTTTGGTGGCGAGGCGGGCATGGTTATGAAGATTGAGCCCGTGTTCCGTTGCATCGAGAAGCTGA
Source organism: Alistipes sp. (assembly GCA_017555545.1). GTDB lineage: Bacteria > Bacteroidota > Bacteroidia > Bacteroidales > Rikenellaceae > Alistipes. The sequence continues at coordinate 21,953 of JAFZGE010000039.1, read as the reverse complement.
AGTCGGAGCGCGACTACGATGAGATTATCTTCACATCGCCCGATGGCATCACCTATAACCAGCACGAGGCAAACCGCCTCTCGCTGATGAAGAATATCATCATCCTCTGCGGCCACTACAAGGGTATCGACTACCGCATCCGCGAGCACCTTATCACTCGAGAGATCTCGATTGGCGACTATGTGCTTACGGGAGGAGAGCTCGCTGCGTGCGTCATTGCAGATTCTGTTGTACGTATTATCCCCGGCGCTATTGGCGATGAGGCTTCGGCACTCACCGACTGCTTCCAGGATAATCTGCTTGCCCCACCAGTCTACACCCGCCCTGCGGAGTTTAACGGCTGGAAGGTGCCCGATGTACTCTTGTCGGGTCACTTCGCTGAGATTGAGAAGTGGCAGGATGAGCAGGCCTACCTCCGTACTAAGGCCTTGCGCCCCGACCTGTTGGAGGAGTAGGAGATATAGCTTGTAAACAAATAACTGCGGCCTTTAGGGGTCGCAGTTATTATTATATATATAGGTATGGCGTCTACTTAATGTCGAAATTAAGCAGCGTGTGGTCGCCAATTGTGAGGCGATAGTTGTCGCCAGCCTTAGTCTCGAACTGTGCGGGTGCACCAAGGTAGATAAGGTCGCCGATGCGTAGTGTCATGCACTCCGAGAGGTGGCTCACGATGTGGTCGGGCGTATAGCGCATATCGCCAAGTGCGATGCGCGCCCTCTCCTCGCCGTTGATGTAGAAAACAGCGCCCTCGGCAATAGCCTCTGCGGGGAGTGTGTCGAGCGAGAGTGCCGAAGAGTGGTCGAAGCCCACTGCCTCATCCCAGGGTAGACCCTCGCGGCGTGCCTCATCGAGCTTGTCGATGGCGGTAAATGCCACGCCACCCATAACACCCTCGATGCAGCGTGCTGCGAAGCGCTCACCGATATACTTTGCCAAGCGCGATACCTTGAGTACGATGTGTGGCTCGGCGATTACGCGACCCACGCCATCGGGAATGTAGAAGGCGTCGTTGTTGCGTAGTAGGGCGGTGTCCGCCTTGAGGTAGTAGCGGGGTGTTGCGCCCTCCTCGTTGAAGTTATTTAAGATTGTTATAAGTTTCATCGCTTAAGTGAGTTTACAATATCTTCTGCAAATCGTTCTGATGCTCCCGCCTCGCCAATCATCGCGCGCAACTCCTCAAAGTCGCGGAGCATGCGCTCGCGCTCGCTGCCACCAGGGAGGATTGCTGCAAGCTCGCGTGCCGATACCTCGATGGGTAGCTTCGCGCGTACAAGCTCCTTGACGGCCTCGCGGTTGAGGTTGATGTTTACGAGCGAGATGTAGGGTATGCGCAAGAAGTAGGGCTTTAGTTTCTCGTAGAGCCAGGGCACATGGTACAATACCACCTCGGGGATGCCCATAAGTGCCGTCTCGAGTGTCGCTGTTCCCGATGTCACAATCGCCGCCTCGCTCATGGCAAGGGTCTGCTGCGTGCGGTCGCATACATATTTCACGTCGGAGTCGGCTATGATGCTATCGTATAGGTTTTTGTCTATCCATGGTACTGCTGTAACCACAAACTGGTAGTCGGCAAATTGGCGTGAGAGGGCTACCATGTCAGGGAGGTTCGCCTTAATCTCCGAAACGCGGCTGCCCGCCAAGAGTGCCACGATAGGGCGGTTGTCGAGTCCGCACTCGGCGATAAACGCCTCGCGTGTAGGGAGCGTAGCACGGCGCTCGGCGATGTCATCAACCAAGGGGTTGCCACAGAATGTGGGCTCTATGCCGTGACCACGGAAGTACTCGGTCTCGAAGGGGAAGATCGTATAGAGGCGGTCTACATATTTGCGCAGCTTCTTCACGCGGCGCTCCTTCCATGCCCACACCTTGGGTGCGATGTAGTAGTAGACGCGTATGTTACGGCTCTTTGCCCACTCTGCAATGCGTAGGTTGAAGGCGGGGTAGTCTATTAAAATGATTACGTCGGGGTTGAAACGCTCGATGTCTGCCTTGACATCATCCATCTGGCGGAATATGGTGCGTAGGTTCTTTGCCACCTGCACGAAGCCGAAGAATGACATCTGCTTGTAGTGATACAACATATTCTCGCTGCCTCCCACCTCTGCCATGCGGTCGCCACCCGAGAAGCGGAACGATGCTTCGGGGTCGTTGTGGCGTATGCCGCGCATAAGTTTGCTGCCGTGGAGGTCGCCCGAGGGCTCACCCGCAATTACGTAATACTTCATAGTGAGTGCAATTAGACTACAAATATAACCCTTTATTTCGAATATAAGGCTCTCCCGATAACAAAAAAGCAGCACCCCGAGGAGTGCTGCTTGCTAAAATGCGGGGCGAGAGCCTACTTTACGACAATCTTGCCATTCTCAACCTCGAAGAAGCTGGCGTCTGCGCCACCATTGAGTGCTGCCAGGGCATCAGCAGACGTTGCCACGCTGTTGTCCGACACGTTCAACAAGTCGCCATTGCTGTAATAGAAGCACTCGACATTGTTGTTCGATGCCTGATATGTGAGGCCGTTCGCCGATGTGATTGTGCCGCTATTCAAGCAATAGTTAGCCTTGTCGCCCGAGCCATACTGGGCCTTTGGGGCGATGCCACCAGCGCCATCCGCACCGTCGATATTGCCGTGGTTGTAGCAGTAGCTTGCGTTGATAGTGCCGTAGAGGCTGTACGCGATACCTGCGGCGTAGCTGTTTGTAGCGGTGATGTTGCCATAGTTGGCGCAGTATGCGAATGTCGCTGCTGAGCCAGGTGTCTGGCCGAGGATGCCCGCTGCTGAGGCGTTGGCGTTATCATTTGTAGACATCACGTCGCCATAGTTGAAGCAGTACTCGAAGTCGCAAGCACCCAAGATGATACATACTACACCCGATGCAGGCTCCGATTTCGAAGATGTAATCTCGCCATTGTTTACAGCGTTAGATATAGCGCCCTCCATGCGGTTTGCGATGCCCGCAGCACCCCATTCGCCAGTAATTGCGCCATTGTTAACGACGTTCTCGAGCACGGTGTCTGAGCCTGAGAGCCAGCTTGCGATACCCGCAGCGCGATTAGCCGTAACCGAGGCGTCGTTCTGGCAATTTGTGATGGTAACGTTCTCGGCGTTGTGGCAGATGCCCGCAGCATAGCTTGTTGCGTTGATAGTGCCCGACACCACGATATTCTCGATTGTTACGCCAGCCTCGGCATTGCAAACAACGGCTGCAGCATACTTTGTAGAGTTGATGTTTACGTTCTCGAGTGTGAGGTTCTTGATCTCGGCATTAGCATCGGCATAGGCGATAAAGGCTGCGTTGTCGCCACCCACGGCGAGGTTGTAGATGGTCTTGCCATTGCCGTCGAATGTGCCGTTGAAGAGGTTGTCGGCTGTGCCAATAGGCATCCAGAGCTCGTTGTTAAGGTCGATATCCTCCGTAAGAACGATTGTCTTGCCACTAAGATCGTTAGCATCGGCTGTTGCCACCCACGCAAGCTCCGAAGCCTTTGTGATGTTGTAGGTCTGTGTTGTGGCATCGAGCGCGGGCTCTGTGACTGTTGTGCCATCCCACGCCTCCTGGTAGAAGGGCTCATCCGTAACGTTATTCGCGAAGTTATCGTTAATGGTGATGTCGATTGCGGTGCTTGATGTGAGCACATTGCCGATAAGTGTTGTGAGGTGGTTGCGCTCGACGGGGATGTCGGTGCTGAACTCCGTAGACTTAATCACGCCGTTGGCCTTGTCGTAGATGGTCATCGTGAAGTTAATGGCATGCTGTGCATCATCGGCGAGTATGTAGTCCGTAAAGAGTGTCATGTGCGTGTGGCGCTTAACACCATCGGCGCTTGTTGTGCCGTAGGCGTCGTAGCTATCGAAACCCTCGGTGTAGGTGTGGGTGCTAAGACCTGTGCTCGTAGCGTCCACAACCTTCGATACAGCGGGATCGTATGCCACCTCGAAGACCTTAGTGGTGTAAGCACCGCCAATAGCGCCCGTAAGTGCGTTAAAGGCATTAGGGTTGTAGGTGTTATACTCCACCGCAACCTTGCCTGGGTCGCTGTTGATGTTAAGGTCGGCGAGGTCTGTAGCCACTACGCGCACCTTAGCATAGGGACGTGTGAGTGTGATGCTCTGCGAGGTGGGGTTGCTCACGGTGATATCCTTCGAAGCGAAGTATGCGTCGGCAGCCTCATCGTTGATAGCATCATTCTTGATTGTGATATCCTTGAGCGTTGCGCCTATGGTGTGGCGAAGGCCGAGCTCGCTCTGGGTGTCGATTGCGGGGTTGTCGGTTGCGCCATCAGCCACAAAGTCGGCAAACACAACAAAGTGGTAGTCGCGGTTGGGCACGAGGCGAAGGTCGAATGTCACGGGCGAGTACTCGTCGACAACGACCACCTGGCGATCCTTGATGGGGGCATAGTCGTCGCCATAGATGCCGCTGGGGTCCACGTCGTACACCTCCAAGGTGTAGCGGAGGTCTACATCTGCCCAGTCGATGCGGTTGTCGCCCGCCGCGCTACCCTGCAAGTAGTCGATAGCGCCGTAGGCACTATTGCGTCCCGCCTGCGATGTGTCACCCGCACGTGTCGTAAGGTCGGTGACGCCGACTGCGAGAGTGTAGTCCACCTCGTTGTTGCCGATAATTTTTGATGTCTCATGGTCTGTTTGGCACGATGCCATTCCGAGCACCGCTGCCGATAAAGCTAAAAGTTTTCTCATAAAGTAACAATGTTTTTGAGTGTCTATCGCCCTTAGCGTTACAAAACCAATGCCATACTGCGAAACAAAAAGGGCTGCCCAATATGCTTGGACAACCCTTAGATGTTGTGTGGAGAGGTGTTTTTAGATGCCCATCTCCTTGATAAGCCACTCAGCGCCACCTACCTTGTCTACTACGAACAATACGTAGCGGATGTCGCAGATGATGTTGCGGCACAATGTCTCATCGAACTCGATGTCCGACATTGTCGAGAGCCATGTACGGTCGAAGTTAACACCGATAAGCTCGCCCTTGCGGTTGAGAACGGGAGAGCCTGAGTTACCACCTGTAGTGTGGTTTGTAGCGATGAAGCATACGGGAACGGTGTACTTACCATTGAGCTCGATGCCCCAGCGACCGTAGTCCTTAGTTGCGTATGCATCGCGCAATGCCTGAGGCACGTTGTAGTCGTAGATCTCGGGGTTGTCCTTGGCAATGATACCCTCCAATGTTGTCTGTGGAAGGTGGTACTCGCCGTCGGCATACTCATAACCCGCTACCTTACCATATGCCACACGCAATGTGAGGTTTGCATCGGGGAAGAATGCACGCTTCTTGTCCCACTCCATCAAAGCCTTAACGTATGGGCGGAACCAGCGCTCGATGTCGGGGATGTTGCTGAAATTGCGGTATGCATACTTAGATACGTGTGCGCGCAAGGGTGCGATAGCCTCAGCAAACTCTGTGATAGGGTCGTTAGCCACGTTCTCGGCGTTATAGCTCTCGAGGCTGCCGAGGGTGGTGTTAGCGTAGATCCACTCTGCATATGCAGCTGCGCCACCATGCTTTGCAAGGAGCTCCTTCAATGCGGGAGTGAAGAGTGTAGCGTGCTTCTCGTATGCAGTGAGCATAGCGATGGCGATGTCGCGGTCTACGTTCACGTCGAAGTCCTTGTAGAAGAGCTCGAGGGCTGCCTGCTTCTGCTCAGCTGAAAGCTTGGTGTTGTTAGTGATTGTTACAACCTGCGCAAGCTCGATGCCACGCAATGACTCGTTGAAGAGCTCATAGTGGAAGTAACCCTCCATATTACGCTCATAAGCGGCCGACAGCGAATCAAGAAGGTATGCTTTGTCGGGGTTGTCCTTGCGGAAGCGCTCCTCGTAAGCTACTTTTTTGCCGTATGTGCCGAGGCGGTTGATGCCCTTAACCTCGCCCTGCCACTTCTTCCATGCATTGGCGATGTTTGCCTGCTTTGCAGCATACTTGATGCGTGTCTCTGTAGACTTTGCCTGTGCAGCACCGATGATGTCGAGGCGCTGTGTGCGAAGGTCAATCTTTGTGGGGTCTGCAGTCTCTGCGATGTACTTAACGGCGTCAGATGTGATATACTCCTGAGTGTTGCCAGGGAAGCCGTAGATCATTGTGAAGTCACCCTCCTTTACGCCCTTTGTCGAGATCTGGAAGTGGCGCGCAGGCTTATAGGGCTTGTTCTCGGCGCTATATGCTGCGGGCTCGTTGTTCTCGTTGGCGTAGATACGGAAGATTGAGAAGTCGCCAGTGTGGCGTGGCCAGATCCAGTTGTCGTTGTCTGCACCAAACTTGCCGATTGTGGTGGGAGGCGCACCTACGAGGCGCACGTCGTTGAACTCGCGGTAGATGAAGAGGTATGCCATGTTGCCGTAGTACATAGACTCTACGGTTGCGTGGAAGCCTACGCCCTCAGCCTTAGCCTTGGCGATGATCTCCTCCTTTGTCTCGCCCGCTGCGAGGCGCTCTGTCACCTCCTCCATGCGTACGAGGATGTGCACCTTAAGACCAGGGCAGGGCAACTCCTCCTCGTGGTTCATAGCCCAGAAGCCGTCGGTGAGGTAGTCGTGCTCAACGGTTGAGTGTGCCTGAATTGCGTCGTAGCCGCAGTGGTGGTTCGTGAGGATAAGACCCTTCTCAGAGATGATCTCACCAGTGCAACCTCCGTCAAATAGAACGACCGCATCCTTCATAGACGCTTTGTTGATAGAATAAATGTCCTCGGCAGAGAGCTTGAAACCCTTAGACTTCATGTCGCTGATGCGCGACGAGATAAGTGACGGAAGCCACATACCCTTGTCCGCAACTGCGCTGAAGGTTGTTGCAAAGAGCAACGCGAAAATTAGTAGTGAACGTTTCATGTGTTGTATTGTTTTGAATTTGATTTTATCGGTTTAGTAGCACGAGGGCAGATGCTCTATGAAGCACTCCAACTCGCGGCAGAGGCGTTGCACGGGTAGCCCCATGACGTTGTAGAACGAGCCCTCGATACTCTCTATGCCGCAGTAGCCTATCCACTCCTGAATGCCGTATGCGCCAGCCTTGTCCATGGGACGGTAGTTCTCGACGTAGTAGGCTATTTGCTCCTCGGTTAGCTCTGCGAAGCGCACCTTGCTCTTAGAGGAGAAGCTACGCTCGTTGTCCAAGGAGCGGAGTGTTACGCCCGTTACTACTGAGTGCTCACGACCTGACAGGCGTGCAATCATCGCGCGTGCCTCAGCCTCATCTGCGGGCTTACCCAATACCTCGTTGCCAAGCACCACGGTGGTGTCGGCGGTTATGAGTATGTCGCCACAGCTTAGGGGTGTGGGGTAGGCGTGGCTCTTGAGCTGTGAAAGGTACTCGGCAACCGCTTCAGCTGGTAGCGACGCAGGGTATACCTCATCGCACTCGAACTTCGCGGCAAGGCGATACTCTATGCCCGTAGCCTGCAGTAGCTCACGTCGGCGTGGTGATGCCGAGGCGAGTATAATGTTGAATGACTTAAGTTTATCGTGTAGTAGCATCGCAAAACTCTTTTATCCTACAAAGGTACTCAATTTATTTGGATTACCAAAATATGAGGGCCATGACACAACAAAACTACCCCAAGCGATAGGGCTCGGGGTAGTAGTGTTTGAGTGGGTTAATGTTACTTCTTGATAGTAAGCTCGTCGAGCAACCACTCGGCGCCAGCGTACTTCTCGATTACGAACAAGACGTAGCGGATGTCGACAGCGATTGTGCGCTGTAACTCGGGCTCGAATGCTACGTCGCCAGACATAGCCTCCCAGTTGCCGTCGAATGCCAAGCCGATAAGCTGACCCTTCTTGTTCATAACGGGAGAGCCTGAGTTACCACCTGTGATGTCGCAGTTCACGAGGAATGCAACGGGTAGCTCACCATTCTTATCTGCATAGCGACCGTAGTCTTTCTGGGCGTAGAGCTCCTTAAGGCGCTCGGGCACGGTGAACTCAACGGGATTTGTGGGGTCTTCCTTCGCCATCACGCCATCGAGAGTGGTGTAGTGGTTGTAGATGATGCCGTCAGCGGGGCTGTAGGGCAATACGTTACCGTATGTGAGGCGGAGTGTGAAGTTAGCATCCGATGCCCACGCCTTGTTTGGCTTCATCATCATGAGGCCCTTGATGTAGAGGCGGTGACCCTCAGCATACTTCTCCTCAGCAGCCATGGCTGCGGGCACAAGTTCGTTGTAGAGGTTGAAGAGCGATAATGCAAGCTCGTAGACAGGGTCGTTGTTGAACGCCGCCTCACGTGCCTCAGCATCAAGCTCGCCAATAGTCATAAACTTATCAAGGCTTGTTAGCTGTGAGTTGTCGTAGAGCCAGTCTACATAAGCGTCGCTGTTGCCACCAAACTCTGCGTCAATCTTCTCGTAGATTGAGGGGAGGCGCTTGTTATTATCGCGGTAGATGGTGAACATGCGCTTTGCAACGTCGCGGTCGGTAGCCTCGTCGTAGTCCTTGTAGAACTGCTCGGGATTGAATCTTCCAAGCATGGTCTGCACGAGCTCCACAGACTGGAAGAATGCCTCAGAGAGGTACTGCAATGTGGCGTTAGCCTCCTTAGCCTCGGTCTGCGACTGCTCGATAAGGCTCAAGGCGTCCATGAAGCGCTCCTCGGGGAGTGTGTTCTTCACTGCCCATGCCTGATACTCAGCCTCCTGAGCTGCCTTCTTGTCGCGTACGTTGAGCTTCTCAATGCCGCGTGACATACCGATAGAGTTCTTCCAGTAGTTTGCTGAGCGTGCGAACTTGGCGTCGTACTTGATGCGTACCGCCTGATCAGCATTCATATGCTCGCGCAAGATTGCCTGACGCTCACCACGGATGTAGATGCGCTGTGGGTTGTCTACCTCGAGCATGTAGTCGATCTCGTACGATGTCATGTAGCGCTGTGTTGAGCCAGGAAAGCCCATGATCATGCCGAAGTCACCCTCCTCGATACCCTTGAGCGAGATGTCGAGCCACTTCTCTGCCTTGTAGGGTACGTTATCCTCAGAGTATGCTGCGGGGCGGTTATCCTTACCTGCGTAAACACGGAAGATTGAGAAGTCGCCAGTGTGGCGTGGCCACATCCAGTTGTCGGTGTCGCCACCAAACTTGCCAATAGATGATGGAGGTGTGCCCACCAAGCGAACATCCGTATATGTCTCGAGTGCGAATGCGAAGAATTGGTTGTTGCCAAAGAAGCCGGGGATGATGATGTCGTGGCCAGGATACTTAGCCTCAAGCTCAGCAATCTTTGCCTGCTTGTTGGCTGTGACAATCTCGTCGAACTCCTGCTGTGAAGCTGTCGAGGGAATGTTGCCCACGATGTCGGCAGTGACATCCCAGATGTGGCGCACGAAGCGCACAGAGAGACCCTCTGCGGGGAGCTCATCGGCATTGCATGTAGCCCAGAAACCATCTGCGAGGTAGTCGTGCTCAACAGATGAGAGCTTCTGGATGGCGTCATAGCCGCAGTGATGGTTAGTGAAGATCAAACCCTCGGGCGATACAATCTCACCAGTACAGCCGCCACCAAAGATTACGATAGCATCCTTGAGTGATGACTTCTCGGCAGAGTAGATATCCTCGGCCTTGAGTTTGCAGCCGTGTGCCTTCATATCCTTCTCGTTCATCTTCTTGATGTAGGGCAATAGCCACATGCCCTCATCTGCTATGGCTGAGAACGATACGCCAACCAATAGCAAAAGTGATAATAGTTTCTTCATACGTCTATCTGTTTTTGTGCTTTGATTCTCTACGCGCGCATGCGCACATGATTATTAAGGGAAGTCTACTTCCACACCAAGGGTGCTCCCGTAGCCTCGAGCTCGGCATCGGTAAGCTCCACGGTGATGTTACCAAACTCCTCGTCGACAATTTCGGATGATGCCTCATAGAAGAAGGCGATGCCCTTGTCTGTGAGATAGGTGGTAGTAGGGAGGTAGAAGTATTCAGGCTTCACGATATAGAATCTGTCGCCATACTCAGCCTTTAGTTTGTCGAATACAACTCTAATCAGCGTCTCGCTCCACTCTCCATCTGAGATGTAACCGAAGTCGTAGGCATTGCCTGATGCTACGTCGTAACACTCATAGTCGTGGCTAATCATGGGAAACATACCTCCGAAGTCGGTCTCAATTACTGTGTCGTAGCATATGACGCTATTGTTGCGCACGAGCGATGCCACCTGATATAGGTGAAGCTCACACTCCACATCGATGCCGCTAAACATCAGCATGTTCTCCAATGCTGCATCTGTGAAGTTCTCGCACGAGCGTTGCAAGTCCTGCTTCTCGAGGGCGAACTCGCCAAAGGTCGCGACGTAGTTCATCTCCTCAATAAGAGCAAAGGCCTCGCTATCGGCGGTGTTTGTAATATGCTCATACGAGATCGAGAAGGAGTAGTTGCCCTCCTCGATGAGTTCATACTCAAAGGTCTTAAATTCGGGAACGGGGTTCTCGTTCGCCTTCTGGCTACATGCCACAGCACACACCGTTGCCATGGCAAGTATATAAAATCTTAGTGTTCTCATACCTATATATATTATTCGTAGCGTAAAGATAGGGATTTTTATCGTAAATCGTACGTTTTTCAGAAAAAATCACAAAAAAGTGCATTTTTTTTGCGAAAAAATTTGCAGAATAAAAAAAAGGCCGTATATTTGCACCGTCAAAAGGAGATAACCCTGATGGCAACACAAACTGGTCGATTCATCTAAGGGCTAGGATACCTGCCTCTCACGCAGGACATAGGGGTTCGAATCCCCTATCGACTACAAATCAACAGGAAGATGTCGAAAGACATCTTTTTGTGTTTTTATACCCTAGGCTATGCAGCGACATATTGATATCAACGACTTCAACTATCCGCTCCCCGATGAGCGCATAGCAAAGTTCCCACTCGAGGAGCGCACATCATCTAAGCTCCTTATCTACGACAACGGTACTATCAACCAGAGTAACTTCCGCAACGTGGCAGAGTTCCTGCCCGAGGGCGCTATGCTCGTATTCAACAACACTCGTGTTGTGCGTGCCCGCATCGTGATGCACAAGGCGTCGGGTGCCCGCATCGAGGTATTCTGCCTCGAGCCCCACAACCCCGCAGACTATGAGCGTGCCTTCCAGCAGCGTGGCGAGAGCGAGTGGAGCTGCATCGTGGGTAATCTCAAGAAGTGGAAGGAGGGCGAGGTAGGCATTGACTTCGACTTTAAGGGTGAGAAGCATACGTTGCGTGCCGAGATTGTTGAGCGTGGCACACGTGAGCATATCGTGCGTATGCGTTGGTCTGCGGACTGCACATTTGGTGAACTTCTCGAGGAGCTTGGTCGTATTCCCATTCCTCCATATCTCAACCGCGAGAGTGAGGAGATTGACAACACGCGCTACCAGACTGTCTATGCGCGCTACGAGGGCTCTGTTGCTGCCCCCACGGCAGGTCTCCACTTCACTGAGGCATTGATGGAGGATATGCGTGGTAAGGGCTTTGGCTTTGAGGGTGTTACATTGCATGTGGGTGCTGGAACTTTCCTTCCCGTCAAGGATGAAAATGCTGCGGATCACCCCATGCATACCGAGCACTTCTCGGTGTCGCTCTCTACACTAGAGTCATTGCTTTCGCGTGCGGAAAATATCGTTGCTGTGGGCACTACTTCGGTGCGTACGCTCGAGTCGCTCACGGCGCTTGCATGGCGCATCAAGAATGAGGGTAATCCATGCGAGGAGCGCGTAGTAGGTCAGTGGGAGTTGTACGACATCCCTGCCGATTTCAAGGGCGAGGAGGTGCTTGCGACGCTAGTAAACTACATGCGTGAGCACAAGCTTGAGCAGCTCAAGGCGGCGACGCAGATTATGATTACGCCACTCGGTTATCGCTTCCGCATCGTGCGCTACATCATCACCAATTTCCACCAGCCCAAGTCGACGCTACTTCTTCTTGTAAGTGCCTATGTGGGTGGTGATTGGCAGAAGATTTACAACTATGCACTTGAGAACGATTTCCGTTTCCTTAGCTATGGCGATTCATCACTTCTCAAAGTTAATCGATAGGGAATTTAGTGTGTATAAAGAGTTTAGGGAGTTTAGTGAAACATATCGCTAAACTCCCTAATTTCTTTAAATTCTCTTTCGATTAATACTGCTCCTTCTCGTTGGGGAAGTCGCGGCTCTTGACGTCATCAACATAGTGGCCAACGGCCTCAAGAATGGTTGTGCCAACATCGGCATAGCGACGCAAGAAGCGGGGTGAGAAGGCCTGTGTGATGCCGAGCATGTCGTGTGCTACGAGCACCTGACCGTCTGTCGCGCCACCAGCACCGATACCGATTGTGGGGATGTGCAACTCCTCAGACACGCGCTTGCCGAGCTCTGCGGGAATCTTCTCCAAAACAATGGCGAAGCAGCCTGCCTCCTCCAAGAGTTTAGCATCGCGAACGAGCTTGTCGGCCTCCGACTTCTCCTTTGCGCGCACGTTGTATGTGCCGAACTTGTGTATAGACTGTGGCATAAGGCCGAGGTGACCCATAACGGGGATGCCTGCCGAGATGATGCGCTGTACAGACTCAAGAATCTCTTCACCACCCTCCATCTTAACTGCGTCTGCCTCAGTCTCTTTCATGATGCGTACGGCAGAGTCAAGGGCGAGCTTAGAGTTGCCCTGGTAAGTGCCGAAGGGGAGGTCTACAACCACCAATGCACGCTCCACTGCGCGCACTACAGACTTGGCGTGATAGATCATCATATCGAGGGTGATGGGGAGTGTTGTCTCGAAACCTGCCATCACATTTGCTGCTGAGTCACCGACAAGGATAACATCGATACCTGCCTTGTCGACAATCTTTGCCATTGAGTAATCATACGATGTGAGCATGGCAATCTTCTCGCCACGCTGCTTCATCTCCGTAAGGCGTAGAGTCGTTACGGCTCTTACTTTGCTTTCTACTGACATAGGGTATTAAGTGATGTTTAGTAAATTTTATACAAAGTTAACCATTAAAATGAAATGTGCAAACTAATTTGGTTTATTGCTGATTATTTCGTAACTTTGAGGTGAGTAAATGTTTGTAAACGAAGAGTATTATGAAGAGCATTATTACAAGAATATTGGGCATTATGATGGCTGTGGGGCTTGTGGCTTCGTGTGGCTCGGTAGAAGAGGTGGATTATACAGCTACGCCACTTGCGACGATTGCTATCGTAAATGATACACAACGAACTCTGATCTTTGACCACAACATCTTCGGTGTAGAGGAGGCCGTTGAGGTGCAACCAGGATGTTTTGTGAGTGCCTCATATTGGGTCTATGCTAACCTAGGTATTCGTGGCGAGAAGATGGGTTGGTATGTCCTAAACAGCCTCAATGAGAGACACTATTTTAAGGTTTACACTGCTGATAAAGAGCTCATTAAGAAGTGGGAGAGGGGTGCGTGTGATCCTACGGTGAAGACCCCATTTGTGATAGACTACTACGACTATAGCGCCGAGGAGCTAGAGCTGCATTACTCATGGCATTTTAGCATCGATGAGGAGCTCTTGTCTCAGGCGAAGTAATCGCTGCGAGTGCCTAGGTTTGGGGCGATTTTAGTCGCCAAGCGAAAGTTTATAGGTAAAAATACCTATATATATTGTGTAGATTAAAAAAAAGTAGTATATTTGCAGCGTATTAGAGCGAGTGTAAGGGGACGGTGAGTCCCCTTATTTCGTACTTAAGAGCCGATAATAACGTAGTAAAATAGTATAAAAATGATTGATGTAAAGAGAGTTACAGAGATTGCTGAGCGCCACCTCGAGGGTAGCGATATCTATGTTGTAGAGTGCAAAATCAGCCCCATGGGCGAGATAGAACTCCTCATCGACAGCGATACTGCCGTAAAACTCGAAGATTGCGCAGCACTAAACCGTGCTATCGAGGCGGAATTCGACCGCGAGGTTGAGGACTTCTCGCTTATGGTAGCATCGGCAGGCATCGGCTCGGAGCTCAAGCTCTTGCGCCAGTACAACAAGATTATCGGCTCATCTGTAGAGGTATTGCTCAAGGATGGTATCAAGCTCCTTGCGAAGCTCAACAGCGCCGACGAGGCGGGCATCGTTATCTCATACGAGGAGAAGCAGGCTGTAGAGGGCAAGAAGCGTAAGGTGACCGTAGAGGTTACAAAGGAGTACAAGTGGGAGGAGATCAAGTACGTAAAGGAGTACCTCGACTTCAAGTAATTTGTTGTGATAAAGGGTCATCTACTGCCGCTAACGAATTATCTCAGCAATGGGCAGTACGCCTTAGTACAGCCCATCGCTTCGAAATTCGCCGAGCGTTGTATCTGACACCTTTCTAACAACAAATCTTATCGTGAGTGAAATCGTGTATTAGCTATCAAAACTAATAATACATCACAGGCAAGACAAATAATCAAAACAAAATATAAAACACAAAAATGAAGTACATTAATCTTATCAGCAACTTTGCAGAGTTCAAGGAGCTCAAGAGCATCGACAACTCTACGCTTATCGGTGTATTGGAGGATGTATTCCGCCACGCACTCCAGAAGCAGTTTGAGAGTGACGAAAACTTCGACGTTATCATCAACCCCGAGAAGGGTGATCTCGAGATTTGGCGTAACCGCACAGTCGTAGAGGATGAGATGTTGGAGGACGAGAACACCGAGATCGCACTCTCGGAGGTTAAGGCTATCGACGCATCATACGATGTGGGCGATGAGTATGTAGACCAGATCGACATGACTCAGTTCGGCCGTCGCGCAGTGTTGTCACTCCGCCAGAACCTCGCATCACGCATCCTCGACCTCGAGAAGGCAGCACTCTTCGAGAAGTACTCTGAGAAGGTGGGTGAGATCATCACAGGTGAGGTTTACCAGGTATGGAAGAAGGAGGTGCTCGTACGCGACGACGAGGAGAACGATCTCGTATTGCCCAAGAGCGAGCAGATTCCTAACGACTTCTACCGCAAGGGTGACCCCATCAAGGCTATCGTTAAGTCTGTAGAGATGAACAACAACCAGCCTCGCATCATCCTCTCTCGTACCGACAACCAGTTCCTCGAGCGTTTGTTCGAGCAGGAGGTGCCCGAGATCTACGACGGTCTCATCACCATCAAGCGCATCGCGCGTATCCCTGGTGAGCGTGCTAAGGTTGCCGTAGAGTCTTACGACGAGCGCATCGACCCCGTAGGTGCTTGCGTGGGTATGAAGGGCTCACGTATCTACACCGTAGTTAAGGAGTTGCGCAACGAGAACATCGACGTTGTGAACTACACAGCAAACACATCTCTAATGATTCAGCGTTCTTTGAATCCTGCGGAGATCTCTACTATCACAATCGACGAGGAGCGTAAGACAGCATCTGTATACTTGAAGCCCGATCAGGTGTCGTTGGCTATCGGTAAGGGTGGTCTTAACATCCGTCTCTCGAAGATGCTCACAGGCTACGACATCGACGTATACCGCGAGATTGAGGAGGAGGATGTGGCACTCACAGAGTTTGCAGACGAGATCGAGGGTTGGATCATCGAGGCACTCAAGAATGCTGGCTTCGACACTGCAAAGAGCGTATTGGAGCTCTCAGCAGAGGATATTGCACACCGTGCAGACCTCGAGGTTGAGCAGGCTGAGGCCGTAATTGCTGTGCTTAAGGCAGAGTTCGAGTAGAGTTGATAACGATTAATGAAAGGAAAATTTAATGGATAATAGCAAGAAAGTAAGACTTATACAGGTGGCGAAGGAGTTTAAGGTAGGCTTTAATACGCTTGCCGATTTTCTCCAGCGTAAGGGCCTGCAGAGCGATTGCTCGCCCTCATCACCCGTATCTGCTGAGGTATATGCAGTACTCGAGAAGGAGTTTGGTCGTAACCGCCAGTCGGGTAACGAGCGCAACGCTGTGCGTGAGCGCATCCAGTCTAAGGGTTCAGTGAGCATCAACTCACAGAACGCCAAGGAGGAAGAGGAGGAAGAGGTTGTTGTAAAGAGCAACGTCATCAGCGTTAAGGATGAGGTTCGTGGTCCCAAGATTTTGGGTAAGATCGACCTCGATGGCAAGAAGAAGGAGACACCTGCACCCGTAGAGGTGAAGGAGGAGCCAAAGCCAGCCCCAGCACCCGTAGTTGAGGAGCCCAAGCGCGAGGAGCCCAAGCCCGTAGTTGAGGAGCCCAAGAAGGTTGAGCCTAAGGCAGCACCTGTAGTTGAGGAGCCTAAGCAGGAGGCCGCAGCAGAGGAGCCAAAGCGCGACTCTGTATTCCGTCCCCAGGTGTCACAGCTCGATGGCCCCAAGATCCTCGGTACTATGGACGTATCGAACATGGTTCCTGGTGGCAAGCACAAGCGTAAGCGTCTCGAGAAGGAGAAGGTGAACGTTGCCAAGGAGGGTAAGAACGTAGGTAAGCCTGAGAAGGGTGGCCAGAAGGGTGGTAATAACAACCAGAATGGCAACCAGGGTAACCAGAACAACAACCAGCAGGCTCAGCAGCAGTCTAAGAAGAATAAGAAGCAGCAGAAGCAGCAGCCCAAGCCCGTAGTACGTCCCGAGGTATCGGATGAGGAGGTACAGAAGCAGGTTAAGGACACCTTGGCACGTCTTACTGCCAAGGGTACAAAGTCTAAGGGTGCTAAGTATCGTAAGGAGAAGCGTGAGGAGGTTCGTGAGCGCATGAACGAGGAGATGGAGCGCGAGGAGATGGAGCGCAGCGTGCTCAAGGTTACAGAGTTCGTAACCGTGAGTGAGCTCGCTACCATGATGAACGTATCGCCCATGGAGGTTATCTCGGCATGTATGAACCTCGGTCTTATGGTATCTATCAACCAGCGTCTCGATGCTGAGGCATTGGTAGTAGTTGCTGAGGAGTTCGGCTTCACCGTAGAGTTCGTATCAGTAGAGATTCAGGAGGCTATCGAGGCCGATGCAGATACTGAGGAGGATCTTGTAGCACGTCCTCCTATCGTTACCGTGATGGGTCACGTAGACCACGGTAAGACTTCGCTCTTGGATAACATCCGTAAGACTAACGTAACTGCTGGCGAGGCGGGTGGTATCACCCAGCACATCGGTGCTTACTCTGTTGAGCTCAATGGCCAGAAGATTACGTTCCTCGATACCCCAGGTCACGAGGCCTTTACAGCGATGCGTGCGCGTGGTGCTAAGATGACCGACGTGGCTATCATCATCGTTGCTGCCGACGACAGCGTCATGCCACAGACCGTGGAGGCTATCAACCACGCCTCTGCAGCAGGTGTGCCTATGGTATTCGCTATCAACAAGATGGATAAGCCACAGGCTAACTCTGACCGCATCCGTGAGCAGCTCTCGGCAATGAACTACCTCGTAGAGGATTGGGGTGGTAAGTACCAGTGCCAGGAGGTATCTGCAAAGAAGGGTATGAACCTCGACAAGCTCCTCGAGAAGGTATTGCTCGAGGCCGAGATGCTCGAGCTCAAGGCTAACCCCGACCGTAAGGCTTCGGGTGCCGTAATCGAGTCTATGTTGGACAAGGGTCGTGGCTACGTTGCTACAATCATGGTACAGAACGGTACTCTCCGCATTGGTGATGTGCTCCTTTCAGGTACATACACAGGTCGCGTGAAGGCTATGTTCGACGAGAATGGTAAGAAGGTTACTGAGGCAGGTCCTTCAACACCTGTTCAGGTGCTCGGTCTTAACGGTGCGCCACAGGCGGGTGATACATTCAACGTTATGGACGATGACCGCTCAGCACGTGAGATCGCTAACAAGCGTGAGCAGCTCCAGCGTATGCAGGGCATCATGACTCAGAAGCACGTGACACTCGACGAGATCGGTCGCCGTATCGCTATCGGCTCGTTCAAGGAGCTTAACATCATCGTTAAGGGTGACGTGGACGGCTCAGTGGAGGCTATGTCGGGCTCACTCATCAAGCTCTCTAAGGAGACTGTACAGGTTAACGTTATCCACTCTGCTGTGGGTCAGATCTCAGAGTCTGACGTACTTCTCGCTGCCGCATCTAACGCCATCATCGTGGGCTTCCAGGTGCGTCCCTCAGCTGCAGCACGTAAGGCTGCCGAGAAGGAGCAGATCGATATCCGCCTCTACTCTATCATCTACGACGCAATCAACGAGATTAAGGACGCGATCGAGGGTATGCTCGAGCCCGTCATGAAGGAGGAGATTGTATGCTCTACCGAGGTACTCGAGACCTTCAAGATCTCTAAGGTGGGTACTGTTGCGGGCTGTATCGTTCGCGAGGGCCGCATGCAGCGTAACACACCTGTCCGCGTTATCCGTGATGGTATCGTAATCTACACAGGTAAGCTTGGCTCACTCCGTCGCTTCAAGGATGACGTGAAGGAGGTAACCGTAGGTCAGGATTGCGGTCTTAACATCGAGTCTTACAACGATATTAAGGTTGGCGATATTATCGAGGGTTACGAGCAGGTTGAGGTTAAACGCAAATAATACAATTTGTTGTGATAGCAGGCAATCTGCGGCGTTGGGCTTGTGGTTGAAATGCTCACATACGTCATGTATGCTCCGCTTTCAACCACTGCGACCCACCACCACATATCACCAGCTCTGACAACAAATTGGTGTGTGCTAATGACTGTTGGAAAATACTTATCATTCTGACATCAAAATAGCGTTACGCTAATAACTGACAACAAATTGGTGTATGCTAATGACTGTTGGAAAATACTTATCATTCTGACATCAAAATAGCATGCCGCTAATCACTGTCGTAATTACAAAAAAGGAAATTTTCAACAATTACCTAAAATAAAACTTAAAGAGATGAACAACATTAAGTTTACAACTGCAGCCGAGGCTGTTAAGTGTATCAAGTCAGGTGACCACATTCACCTTAGTTCAGTAGCTTCAGCGCCTCAGTGCCTTATCAAGGCTATGGTTGAGCGCGGTCGCAACGGCGAGTTCAAGGATGTACACATCCACCACCTCCACACTGAGGGTCCTGCACCCTACGCTGATCCCGAGCTCGAGGGCGTATTCCAGCTCGACTCATTCTTCGTAGGTGGCAACGTGCGTAAGGTGACTCAGGCAGGTTTCGCAGATTATATTCCAATCTTCCTCTCTGAGACTCAGAAGCTCTACCGTTCAGGCGCTGTTCCCTGCAACGTGGCTATGATTCAGGTATCTCGCCCCGACAAGCACGGCTATGTATCACTCGGTACTTCAGTTGACGCTACACTTGCAGCTGTTGAGTGCGCAGACTACGTTATCGCAGTGGTTAACAAGTACGTTCCCCGTTCATTCGGTGACGCGATGATCCACAGCTCACGCATCAACTTCTTCGTTGAGGACGACCAGCCACTCGAGGAGGCACACTTCACAACTCCTAACGAGGTGGAGACAAAGATCGGTAACCTCTGTGCAGGTCTTATCGAGGATGGCGCAACACTCCAGATGGGTATCGGTGCTATTCCTAACGCTGTTCTCGCACAGCTCGGCAACCACAAGAACCTTGGTGTTCACACCGAGATGTTTGCTGATGGCGTACTTCCTCTCGTAGAGAAGGGCGTAATCAACGGCGCTGCAAAGAACATCGATAAGGGTAAGATGGTATCTACATTCCTTATGGGTTCACAGAAGGTTTACGACTTCATCGATGACAACCCTGGCGTACTCATGATGGACGTAGGTTACACTAACGATCCTTTCATCATCTCTAAGAACGATAAGGTTACAGCTATCAACTCTGCACTCCAGGTAGACCTCACAGGTCAGGTTTGTGCTGACTCACTCGGCCGTAAGTTCTACTCTGGCGTAGGTGGTCAGGTAGACTTCATCTATGGTGCATCACTCTCTAAGGGTGGTAAGGCTATCATCGCAATGCCTTCAATCACTACTAAGGGTGTATCAAAGATCTCTGACGTGCTCACAGAGGGTTCAGGTGTTGTAACAACACGTAACCACATCCACTGGTTCGTAACTGAGAACGGTGCTGTAGACCTCTACGGCAAGAGCCTTCAGGAGCGCGCACGTCTCATCATCTCTGTTGCTCACCCATCAGCACAGGAGGCTCTCGATGAGGCAGCATTCAACCGCTACGGCTCACACCACCACTATATTAAGGGATATATGGGTAAGTAGTCGGATTTCCGTAACTTATCGTATGTGTAAAGCCTTCCCATATGGGAGGGCTTTCCTTTTATCCCTTAATATAGTGGTGGTGGCTATGCCACACCACCTATATTTACATTCCCTCTAAATCCCCCTTTGACAAAGGGGGACTTGGTGCTGTGGCTAGTGCCATTAGGGGTTATATGAAGATGTAATCTACATTGCTTAACGTAAGGCTTTCCCTCTTGGGAAGGCCTTATTTTTTAACCCTTAATATAGTGGTGGTGTTGGACACCACCATTCATATCTACAATCCCTCTAAATTCCCCTTTAAGTTCGCTGCGCTCCTTTTCGTTGCTGCGGCTCGGCATTACAAGTAAACTTGATCTGCTCTCGCCTTAATCACAACGCTGACAAAGGGAGGCTTGTTCCTGTTGTCGCTATCTGCGTACTTACTACGAAATTCGTATTGCTGCTTCGATAATTTTCAGAATTAATTTTTTGTTGATTTAGAAATAATTTTCTAACTTTGTAGTGCAATCTTAGGATTGCAGACATATTTATTAGTGAAAGTGTTTCGCTAATCCTTAAAAGAAAATGTGGAAGTTTTCAATGCACAAGGATAACGAATGCTTACATCACTTGTATTGGTATGCTATGTCGGCACGTTCTGTGCCTACTCCACATACTGTACAGGTGTGGAGTATTGTTTATTTGTGCATAGGTCTTTCCACAACCTTCTTTTAGATAAACGAACATCTCCACACTTTCTTTTTTTTTGTAATCACCGCATAGGAGATGCTACGGTAATAAAAGCAATCTACAATGAAAAAACTTTTTGCTTTGGCATCTATTGCCACGCTAATGTTCTCATGCTCCGATAACTTTGTGGAGACCCCATTTGAGGAAAAATTACCTATCAACATCTCTGTTGATGTGCAGACCCGTGCAAATGACACTACATTTGAAAGTGGTGATGCTGTGGGTATCTATGTTGTCAATTATGATGGCGCAACAGCTGGAACGCTCAAAGCAGAGGGCAACCAGGCTGACAATGCAGAATTTACTTACAATGGTGGTGGTTGGAATTCTGACGAGCCTATCTATTGGAAGGACAAGAATACTTCTGCAGATTTTTACGCTTACTATCCATATTCTGCATCAGTAAATATTGAAGCTCAGCCATTTGCTGTTCAGGTAGACCAGAGCAACGAGGCTAATTTCTGGGCAAGTGACTTCTTGTGGGGTAAGTCTACTAAGGTTGCGCCAACATCAAATGCTGTAAATATCGAAACCAACCACGTGTTGAGCCGCATTGTTCTTGAGGTTAAGCCTGGCAGCGGTTTTACTTCAGAGTCATGGGCGGCAGCAACAAAGTCGATTAAGATTTGTGATGTTAAGACCTCTGCAACTATCAATCTTGCTACTGGTGTTGCAACTGCAACTGGCAACAATGGTGAGATTATTCCATTGGCAACATCTTCTAACTACAAGGCTATGATGGTTCCTCAGGTCGTTGCTGATGATTCGAAGTTGATTGTCGTGACTGTTGATGGCACCGAGTATGTTTATCGCACAGGTTACACCTTCAAGGCTAATACTCAGCACAACTTCTCAATTGTTGTTAACAAGAATGAGAGTAGTGTAAATGTCGCAATCGGCGAGTGGAACATAGATAGCACCGTAAATCAGGGCGCTGCTGTTGAGGAGGCAAAGGAATCTATTCCGGAGATTCCTAATAATGAAATTTGGTATACAACAAGCGATGGTAATGCAATAGTATTAAGTACTACACCTTCTAAATTAGTATCTAATACCTATGTGGATGGTAAGGGTGTAATGCTATTCGATGGTGATGTTACAAATATCTTTGCGAATCAGTTTAAGAGTGCTACAAATTTATCGAGTATTATTATTCCTAACAGTGT
>JAFZGE010000038.1 GCA_017555545.1 Alistipes sp. | reverse complement strand
CGCGTTGTTAACGACCACGTGGAGTATGCTTCAGGTACTGTACGCAACATCGAGGCTCTCAACGCTGCAGGTTTGGGTGGTATGACCCTTCCTCGCAAGTATGATGGTTTGAACATGCCTGTTACATGCTTCGCCATGGCTAACGAGATGGTAGCACGTGCAGATGCTGGCTTCGAGAATATCTGGGGCTTGCAGGACTGCGCAGAGACTATCAACGAGTTCGCATCTGAGGAGATCAAGCAGCGCTTCTTGCCACGCGTATCAGCTGGCGAGACTTGCGCTATGGACCTTACTGAGCCCGATGCAGGCTCTGATCTCGGCGCTGTGATGCTCAAGGCATCGTGGGATGAGGCAGCAGGCGTATGGCGTCTCAATGGCTGTAAGCGCTTCATCACCAATGGTGACGGCGACATCTCTCTCGTCTTGGCACGTACCGAGGAGGGCACAAAGGATGCACGTGGTTTGTCAATGCTCATCTACGACAAGCGTGATGGTGGCGTTAAGGTGCGCCGCATCGAGAATAAGCTCGGTATCAAGGGCTCACCTACTTGCGAGTTGGTATTCAACAACGCTCCCGCAGTATTGGTTGGCGACCGCAAGATGGGACTCATTAAGTACGTTATGTCGTTGATGAACGCAGCACGTCTTGGTATCGCAGCACAGTCAACAGGTTTGTGCGAGGCTGCTTACCGCGAGGCATTGAAGTATGCACAGGAGCGTGAGCAGTTCGGCAAGGCTATCATCGAGTTCGCAGCCGTACGCGAGATGCTTAAGAACATGGAGGCTAAGACCCTCGCATCACGTGCTATGCTCTACGAGACAGCTCGCTTCGTGGATATTTACAAGCAGCTTACTCATATCTCTCACGACCGTTCACTCGAGGCTGAGGAGCGCCAGGAGATGAAGTTCTACAACCGCTTGGCAGACGGCTTTACTCCTCTTGCGAAGATGTTTGCTTCGGAGTATGCTAACGAGGTTGCTTATGACTCTATCCAGATTCACGGTGGCTCAGGCTATATGAAGGACTACGCTTGCGAGCGCTTGTACCGCGACGCACGTATCATGAACATCTACGAGGGTACTACCCAGTTGCAGGTAGTTGCCGCTATCAACCACGTTACTAAGGGCACATACCTCGAGCAGATCATGCGCTACGAGGAGAATGCACGCACCGAGGCCACAAAGGCTATGGGCGAGCAGTTGGTAGAGTTGCGTAAGGTATACGAGCAGGTTGTTGAGCGCGTAGAGTCTATCGATAAGGAGGCCTCTGGCTATAAGGAGTTCCACTCACGCCGTCTTGTTGAGATTGCGGGTTACATCATCATCTCACACATCATGTTGCGCCAGGCAGCAGAGTGCGAGGCTGACTACTTGAACCCTGCAAAGATCTTCGTGAAGTATGCAGCTAAGAAGATCACCGAGGCAGCATCATACATCAATGCTTCGGAGGCATCTGACGTAGAGTTGTTCGCATAAGCGACACCTATCATACAGAACAGACCACTCCATATGGGGTGGTCTTGTTGTTTTTAGAGACAAAAGGGACATAAGAGACATAAGAGACATAAGAGACGTAAGGGGTGGTTCGGACAATGTTTTTTGCATCATTACCTTTTTTGGATAGCGACTTCACTTATGTCTCTTCTCCCCACTACCCAATTTCTTGTCAGAAGTCGTGAGATGTGGTGCCAAATGAAAGAGCCTCGGATGGGACATACTAAAATGTATTTCCCATTCGGGGCTCTGAGTTTGGTGCCGCAGATTGCGGCTTATCACAAGAAATTATGATAAACGGAGGAAACCGAT
>JAFZGE010000037.1 GCA_017555545.1 Alistipes sp. | reverse complement strand
TCCTGGATTGTGAACTCGATATCCTGCATATCTGTGAAGTACTGCTCAAGGTGGCGCTGAATCTCATCGAGCTCCTTGTAAACCTCAGGCATAACCTCTTCGAGTGAAGGATACTTCGATACACGATCCTCCTCCGAGATGTTCTGAGCCTTAGCCCAACGACGCGAACCCTCGATAGTAATCTGCTGTGGTGTACGGATACCAGCCACAACGTCCTCACCCTGTGCATTGATAAGGTACTCACCGTTGAAGATGTTCTCACCGGTAGCAGCGTCACGCGAGAAAGCAACACCGGTAGCCGAGTTGTCACCCATGTTACCGAATACCATCGCCTGAACGTTTACTGCAGTACCCCACTCAGCTGGGATATTGTTCAACTTACGATAGAGAATTGCACGCTCGTTCATCCATGAACCGAACACTGCGCAGATAGCACCCCAAAGCTGCTCCCATGCGCTTGTGGGGAACTCCTTACCTGTCTGCTCCTTAACTGCAGCCTTGAATGCTGCTACGAGCTCCTTGAGATCCTCAGTTGTAAGGTCTGTATCAGCCTTAATACCGCGCTTCTCCTTCTGAGCCTCGATGATAACCTCGAATGGATCCTGATCCTCCTTAGACTGGGGCTTCATGTCGAGAACAACGTCACCGTACATCTGTACGAAACGACGGTATGAATCCCATGCGAAACGGGGGTTGCCAGAGAGCTTTGCGATAGCCTCAACTGCCTCATCGTTCATACCGAGGTTAAGGATTGTATCCATCATACCGGGCATTGATGCGCGTGCACCAGAACGTACTGAAACCAAAAGGGGAAGAGTAGAATCGCCGAACTTGCGACCTGTGAGGTTCTCGATGTTCTTGATAGCTGCCTCCACCTCGGGACGCAACAACTCGATAACACGCTCCTTACCCTCCTTGTAGTACTCCGAACAAGTGTCGGTTGTGATGGTGAATCCTGGAGGTACAGGAATACCGATCAAGTTCATCTCAGCGAGGTTAGCACCCTTACCGCCGAGCAACTCTCGCATCTTGCCATTACCCTCAGCCTCCTTGTTGCCGAAGGTGTAGACACGCTTTACATCTGCCATAATCGTCTAATTTATAAATAGTTAATGTGATAATTGTCTTATATGCGCCACCCGAATTGGTCTATTTGGCCACGAATAGCTTACAAAAGTAAAAAATATTTTTCGAAATTGCAATAATTATGCGAGAAAATAGGGTGTTAAAGGGACTAAAAAGAAGAAAGAGACATGAGAGAGGTCGCTATCGGATTTTGTCCGAGCCATCCCTTATGTCTCTTAAGTCTCTTGCGTCTTTTGTGTCTTTATTTGCGGTAACGCTACCTCTCTATCACTCCGCTGCCGACCAATACGTCGCCACTATACCATGCGGCAAACTGGCCTGCTGTGATGCCTCGCTGAGGCTCATCGAAGAGAATGTACGTGCCGTCGCTGTCGCAGATGAGTTCTGCTGCTTGAAGCGGTTGACGGTAGCGTATACGCACCATATATTTGCGACGTTCGCCCTCCTTCATAGCCTCCGTAGGGTCTACCCAGTGCACCTCCTCGGGGAGTATGCGTAGCGCCTTGCGGTGTAGACCTGGATGGCTGTCGCCCTCGCCAACAAAGACTACATTCTCCTTGACATCTGTGCCGATGATAAAGAGCGACTCCTTGCGACCACCGATACCTAGACCCTTGCGCTGACCTATGGTGTAGAAGTGTGCTCCCTGGTGTGTGCCAATCTTCTTGCCATCGCGCACGGTGAGGCGATATGGCTCCGAAAGAGCCTTATAGTCATCATCTTGGCAGTCGCGCACGAAGCGTGGTGAGTGGGGTAGTATCTCGTGGATGTTACCCTCCTTGGCCTTGAGCTGCTGCTGTAGGAATACGGGCAAATCGACCTTGCCCACGAAGCATATGCCCTGCGAATCTTTGCGCTTGGCGGTGGCGAGCTTCTGCTCTTCGGCGATGCGTCTAACCTCGGGCTTAGTGATGTCGCCAATGGGGAACATGGCGTACTTAAGTTGCTCCTGTGTGAGCTGACAGAGGAAGTAGCTCTGGTCTTTATTGCCGTCGCTACCTGCCAATAGGCGATAGTGTGTAATGCCCTTGTTGTCCGTCCACTCCTCGCGTCTGCAGTAGTGTCCCGTGGCTACACGCTCAGCACCCAGTTTGAGTGCCTCCTTGAGGAATACGTCGAACTTAATCTCGCGGTTGCAGAGCACATCGGGGTTGGGTGTGCGTCCCGCCTCATACTCCGCAAACATATACTCCACCACGCGCTTGCGGTACTCCGCCGAGAGATCAACATAGTGAAACTCTATGTCGAGGCGCTTGGCTACGAGCTCAGCGAACACCTGGTCGTCATACCATGGGCAATCACCCTCGAGCGTACCCGTTGTATCGTGCCAGTTGCGCATGAAGAGTCCGATGACCTCATGTCCTTGCTGCTTGAGCAAGTATGCTGCCACCGAAGAGTCTACACCTCCTGAAAGTCCGATTACAACGCGCATAGTGTTAATTTGTTAGCATTGATTACTTAATCAACTGCATGAACTCGTCGCGAGTGCGTGGGTCCGAAAGGAAAAGACCCGTAAATGCCGATGTTGTGGTCACCGAGCGCTGCTTCTCCACACCGCGCATCTGCATGCATGTGTGGCTCGCCTCGATAACTACGGCAACGCCAGCGGGGTTGAGAGCCTGCTGGATGCTATCGCGAATCTGCACTGTAAGACGCTCCTGAACCTGGAGGCGGCGTGCGAAACACTCAACCACGCGGGCAATCTTCGAGAGGCCTGTGATGTGACCATTAGGGATGTACGCCACGTGTGCCTTGCCGATGAAGGGGAGCATGTGGTGCTCACACACCGAGAAAAGCTCGATATCCTTCACAAGCACCATCTGCTGGTACTCCTCCTTGAACATTGCCGACTGGAGAATTGCGATAGGGTCCTGAGCATAACCCTTAGTAATGAACGACATAGCCTTTGCTACGCGCTCGGGAGTCTTGATAAGACCCTCACGGTCGGGGTCCTCGCCCAAGAGACGCAAAATCTCGCGGTAGTGCATCATGAGCTCCGCGATTTTCTCTTGGTTGTAGATGTCCTCGCGTTTGTAGTTTGTAATTATCTCTTCCATAGTTGGATAGTGTTAGCGTTACATTAATGGGCAAAGATACACAAAAAAAATCATTACGCAAAATTGCTCGTTGCCTACCGACTATTGGAGAAAGTCAATTAAATGTTCCATGTCCCATTGTTCCAAGACATAGGGTTTTGGAACAATGGGACATAGGACACGTTGCTTTGTCGTCTTGCTTGACTATGAAATAATAAAAATGGCGAAAGGTATAAAGTTAAACCCCTCGCCATTTAAGTCTGATGCGTTGCGTTGTGCACTGCAAAAGCAATGTTATTTTTGCTCGTTCAAGATACGCATTGCTGCATCAAAAATTGTTGTGTCGTCCAAAGTAACTACACCACCGTCAGGACCCTGCTCGATGTGGATGCCTACACCCTCCTTAGCGTCGAAGTGCTTGCCACCAAAATAGTTACGTACTGTATCAACGTCGATTCCCAACTCGTCTGCAATGCGCTGTGAGCTACCGCTGGGCAACTTGTCCTTAATGCGGCGCAACTCGTTAAATGTGATAATCATAGTTCGGTAATTATTAGGTTTAATAATTTGGTAATATTTATTTCTTTTTGCTTATGCTAAATTAATGCTTTTTTTCGAAACAACCAAACTATTTTAGATATTTTTTCAAAAAATTTAGTTTCAATCTCTCACTACATATTTCGCCAGTCTCGCTAAAACTATTGCCTATTAATAAATTAAGCCCAACAATGCCCCGTC
Organism: Alistipes sp.; assembly: GCA_017555545.1. GTDB lineage: Bacteria > Bacteroidota > Bacteroidia > Bacteroidales > Rikenellaceae > Alistipes. Next base: position 5,989 of record JAFZGE010000037.1, on the reverse strand, counting down.
GAGTCAATATCCATGCGACTACCTATATATAATATATATGCGTGCTTTGGCGCATCTTTTGCTTCGGTGGCAGGGTGAAATGCTTTTGTTAAACTTAATTTTCGTGACTATGAAAAACACATTGAAGGGTACGCTTACAGAGGAGAACCTCCTCAAGGCATTTGCGGGCGAGAGTCAGGCACGCAATCGCTACAACTACTTTGCCTCGCAAGCAAAGAAGGAGGGCTACGAGCAGATAGCTGCCGTATTCGACCTCACAGCAGATCAGGAGAGAGAGCACGCTAAGCGCTTCTTTAAGTATTTGGAGGGAGGCATGGCAACAATACACAACGCCTCATATCCCGCGGGCATTATAAGTACTACGGAGCGCAACCTTGTGGAGGCTGCAGCGGGTGAGCATGAAGAGTGGGAAGTGTTGTATTCCTCGTTTGCTGAGACGGCACATGCTGAGGGCTTCCAGAAGATTGCCCTAACGTTTAAGCATGTGGCAGAGGTGGAGAAGGAGCATGAGCGTCGCTACCTTAAACTCCTTGGTCGCCTTACGGATGGTGATTTCTTCCGCCGCGATGGCGAGATTGTGTGGCAGTGTCGCAACTGCGGTTACATAGTAAAAGCATCTATGGCACCCAAATTATGTCCATCGTGTGAGCATGAGCAGCGCTATTTCGAGCCTATGGCCGACAACTATTAGTTGCCAAGTAGCGCCTCGGTATCTGCCATGAAGAGCTTGTAGGCCTCGCGTGACGCCTGAGACATGGTGAGTGTGTCGCCAACGGAACGGGGTAGGATGCGGTAGCCTGGTGTAAGTACCCATGCCGGATGAGCCTTCGCACGGTAGCGAAGACCATCCACGGTGTCGCACTTGATGACCTCTACCTCGGCAATGATGCCGCCATCGGTGTAGCGCTTACGCTGATTAGAGACAAAGTTGCCGAGCGAGTAGAATACTACCTTTGTATCCTCAGCGTAGTATGGTTGCACAACGTGGGGGTGGCTGCCGATGATAATGTCGACACCCTCACGATGCAATAGCTCGGCAAGGCGACGCTGCTCGCGGTTCTCCTTGCGCTCATACTCGTTGCCCCAGTGCATGCAGGCGATTACACAATCTACGCTATCACGATCTATGGCGCGTAGGTCGCGCTTGATGACCGTGGTGTCGATGTAGTTAATGTGCTTGCCCTTGGGCGCAGCGATGCCGTTAGTGCCGTAGGTGTAGTTTACAAGTGCAAACCTCACACCACGACTCTCAATGTGCAGGATGTTGTTGCGGGCATAGTCCGCGCTATCGGTAAATACTCCAGTGTGTGCTATCTTGTGCTTGTTGAGTTGTTCGATGGTCATCTCTATACCTCGTGCAAGGCGGTCGCAGCAATGGTTGTTTGCAAGCAAGGCTACGTCTATGCCCATAGACTCAAACTCTTCGACAACAGCCACGGGCGAAGCAAAGCATGGGTAACCCGAATAGTTCGTAGAGGTGGTTATCGTAGTCTCAAGGTTTATGATTGCGATATCTGCTTCGCGGAACATGGGTGCTACATACTCCGTAGAGTGACTATAGTCGTAATTGCCATCCTCTGTGCGTGCTGCGTTTACTTGGGGCATATGCTGCATGAAGTCGCCACCAAAAACAAGGCGTATGGTGTCGCACTCCACCTTTGTGCTCTCTTCGGTGGAGGGTGTGATTGGTGTAGTTCTGCAACTTGCGCCAAGCATAAGCGTAGCTATGGCGAGTGTGAGTATGTGTGATAGGTGCTTCATAGTGGCGCAAAGATACCTAAAAAATCAGTTGTAGCAAACCATAATCTTCAAATTGTCTATGATTCAGTGGAGTAGAATTACGGGAGTAGCCTCAGCGGTTGTCTCCTCAACAACATTTGGTCTCATTCCCCTATTTACACTCTCGCTCCTCGCTCTCGGCGTGGGCTCTCCGACAATACTTGCCTATCGTTTTCTGCTTGCTGCGGTGGCAATGGCTATCGTGATGCTCTTCACGCGCCGCAATTTCAGGCTGGCGCTCGAACAGGTGGCGGTGGTGGCGGTGCTTGCCATACTCTATGCCTCGACGGCGATACTCCTCTTGGAGAGTTACAAGTATATCCCGAGTGGCGTGGCAACAACAATCCACTTTCTCTATCCACTTGCCGTAACGCTCACCATGGCGTGGCTATTTCGTGAGCATATATCCTACATTATATATATTGCCGTTGTGCTCTCGCTTATTGGCGTTGCGCTCTTGGCGTGGGGTGACCACACCGAGGGTGACTTCGCGCGCGGCGTGACATACGCTCTTGTTACAGTAGTGACCTATGCCGCCTATATTGTGGGGGTTATGCGTAGCCGTGCCTCGAGGGTTGACTCTATCGTGCTTACGTTCTATGTCTTGGCATTTGGAGCATTACTCTTCTTTATCTATGCGCTTGCCACTGAGGGCATAGAGGCGTTGCATACGTGGAGTAGTTGGCGTGATATTATTATGTTGGCATTGGTGTGCACCGTGCTCTCGGACTATACTCTCATCCTTGCCATAAAGCGCATAGGCTCAACCAAAACCTCGATACTTGGCTCCATGGAGCCTCTCACGGCAGTAGTTGTTGGTGTTGTCTACTTTGGTGAACGGGTAGATGCAGTGAGCATCGTGGGTCTTGTGCTTATAATCTGTGCCGTGGTTGTGGTAATCGTGCAGAGTGCACCGAATAGAGAAATTAATTAAGGGTCTCCTTTAACGGGAGACCCTTAAGGCTTGTTAGAAGTTGTACTGCGCCATTATGCTCAGGCGGTTGGCATCGCCCTTGGCATCGCTTACGTTAACTCTTCCGCCGTGCAAGTACTCCAACGCTACGGTGAAGTTGCGTGTCACGTTGTAGAAGGCGTTTGCGAAGATGTAGTGACCTCGCGAGTACTGTGTGTCAGAGAGCGTGCCGTTGTGCTTCTCGAGGTGTACCTCTGAGTAACCTCCTGCCAACCAGAACTTGTTAGGCATGATGTTGACCTGCGCAGCTGCCTGCCAACCCCACATAGGCAATGTCTGAAGGCGAGTAGGGTCGTTAGGGTCATAGGTGAAGTCGTAGGGTGTGCCCATCAAGTCGTTGATGTATGGGGTAATGCCACGGCCGTAGACACCATTCATATAGAGGTCAACCCATTTGCCAACCTCAATGTGGCCACTAAGCTGCACGCCCCAACCAAACTGAGTTGTGTTCTCGCCAGTGCGGTTGTTGTGGAGGTACATGTCGCGTACGACACCCGAAGCACGGATGTGGCTTGTGCGATTCTCACCCCACGCATACTGCAAATATGCTATGCCATCGGGTACGCGCTGGTAGATAGCTGTGAAGTTCTCACCATAGGTTGCATTAACCGTAGGTACCTCAGCGGCTACACCAAAGGTAATGTGCTTATCCCAGCAGGTGTGCTCCCAGCGTATCATCTCCGTAAAGCGGAAGTTGTAGGCATTGGGGCCCTGGAAGTCGATGGTCTGTGGTGCTGCCATAAGGTCACAGAAGGTTGTTACGTCGCGACCTACGGTAAAGCCCAGCATCTGTACGTATGCCGAGCGTAGGCGGGGAAGATAGGAGAAGGCGTCGCCACCACGGAAGTCGATGTCGGTGTATGCTACGATGCGACCTAAAGCCTCGGTGTTGATTACGCCCTTAAGGAAGATGCGCGATGTTGAAGCATCCATCATCACGCGCTGCTGGTTGGCATAGCCCTTAGTCATAGGAATGTCGTAGGGCACGAAGTCGATGTTACCCATGGCGCCCATGAAGTCATAGCTTGTACGTAGCGTCACCGTAGCACCTATACCGAGCATAAACCTCTCGTTGGGTGCAGTGAAGATGAACTGCGGATTGTGAGGCTGCTGGAAACCCTTGCGTTGGGTCTCGATAAAAACCTTGGCAGCGTCGCAGTGGTCGCCACCCTTTGCGTGCTTGTCGTGGTGTGTCTGCGCTGAGGCAGTCGCTCCGCCGATGAGCATCGCCACAAGAACCATAAGTGATAGTCCAAAGTGTTTCATAAGACATTTTTAATTTAAGGTGAAACCATTAATTAGTTCACCTTCGCTCGAACAAGTTATATGCCAAATCGCGGGTGTCATGCGTGGCGTAATGTGTCCGATATTTGCATGGTGGGGTGTGTTGTGAGGAAATTGTGCTAGGTTATAGTAAAATTGCGCATAATATGCATTGTAGTTTAATAAAAACTCATTAATTTAGTAGTCGTAAAACTAAAATTGACAGCACCCACGTGGTGTAAACGTAAAACCTTAAAAACTCAGAGTTATGATTATCGGTGTCCCCAAGGAGATTAAAAACAACGAGAATCGTGTTGGTCTCACCCCCTCGGGCGTAATGGAGCTTGTTCGTCGTGGTCACGAAGTATATGTACAGGCAACTGCGGGCATTAACAGCGGATTCAAGGATGAAGATTATGTGGAACAAGGTGCTAAGATTTTGCCCACAATCGAGGATGTCTACGCTAAGGCCGAGATGATTGTTAAGGTTAAGGAGCCTATCGCTGCTGAGTATGGCCTCGTTCGCAAGGGGCAGCTCGTGTTTACATATTTCCACTTCGCAAGTAGTGAGCCACTTACAAAGGCGATGATTGACAGCGGTGCTATCTGCTGCGCATACGAGACCGTGGAGCGTAAGGATCGCTCGTTGCCATTGCTAATTCCAATGTCGGAGGTTGCAGGTCGTATGTCTACTCAGGAGGGTCGCTACTTCTTGGAGAAGCCACGCGGCGGTAAGGGTAAACTTTTGGGTGGTGTTCCAGGTGTTAAGCCTGCAAAGGTCTTTGTTATCGGTGCTGGTGTTGTGGGTACTGCGGCAGCACGCACAGCGGCAGGTACTGGTGCTGATGTTACAATTTGCGATATCTCACTTCAGCGCTTGACATACCTCGCAGATGTCATGCCTAAGAATGTTAAGACGCTCATGTCTTCAGAGTATAACATCCGTCAGGAGCTCAAGACTGCCGACCTTGTTATCGGTTCAGTGCTTATCCCAGGTGCTAAGGCTCCGAAACTCGTGACTCGCGATATGCTTAAGGATATGGAGCCTGGTACAGTTATGGTCGACGTTGCTATCGACCAGGGCGGTTGCTTCGAGACATCGCATCCCACAACTCACGAGGACCCCGTATATTATGTTGATGGCATCTTGCACTACTGCGTAGCTAACATCCCAGGTGCTGTGCCTTATACATCTACTTTGGCACTAACCAACGCAACAATGCCATACGTCTTGCAGCTCGCAAATAAGGGCTGGCAGCAGGCATGTCGCGACAACGAGGAGTTGCGTAAGGGTTTGAATATTGTCGAGGGTAAGGTTGTATATCAGCCCGTTGCCGAGGCATGGGGACTCCCATACGAGCCACTTCAGTTGTAGTAGATATAACTTGATATAAAAAACATAGTCCGAATGGCGTAAACCATTCGGACTATCTGTTTATAAGGTAGGTAGGGTAGGGGGTGTTGCCCTTCATTTACCAAAAACAAAACCGAGGCACATATGTACCTCGGTCTGTTTTTGATGTGACGCTTAAGCGCCGCACCTGGCACTAGCGTACCTGACGGATAATCTCGCCACCGTGCTTGATTGCCTCCTCGTTCTGGGGCAACATCTTCCATGCGCGCTCGGGCAAAGTCTTCTTCAAACCAGCCATAACATTCTCCATAGCTACAACAGGGCGAACCTTGAGGTAAGCACCCAAAATCATAGTATTGAACAACTTAGCCTGGCCAAGACGTGCGCACTCTGCAGTAGCGTCGATCTGGTAGATGTTAATATCTGTACGAGTGGGGTGGCTTGTGATACCGTTTGTGTCGTAGATAAGAACACCACCTGGCTTAACCTGGCTCTCGAACTTGTCCATAGACTGCTGGTTGAGAACAACTACGCAATCGAACTCGTGAGCGATAGGTGATGAGATAGCACTATCTGAGAGGATAACGGTAACGTTAGCTGTACCACCACGCATCTCAGGA
>JAFZGE010000036.1 GCA_017555545.1 Alistipes sp. | reverse complement strand
GCTATGCCTCTGCCCCTGTGCTTTGGGCGGCACAGCGCCTCGGCGTTCCCACACTCATCCAGGAGCAGAACTCCTATGCAGGTCTCACAAACAAGCTCCTCTCGAAGCGTGCCAAGCGCATCTGTGTGTCGTACGACAAGATGGAGCGTTTCTTCCCTGCTGAGCGCATCGTGATGACGGGTAACCCCTTGCGTGGTCGCTTCACGGCAGATGGCGCAAACCGTGGCGAGGCACTTGGCTACTACGGCTTTAACGACTCTATGCCCGTGGTGTTGGTTGTGGGTGGCTCACTCGGCACACGCACCCTCAACGAGATGATGAAGGCGTGGATACTTACCCTCGGTGGCGAGGCTCCCGTGCAGGTGATCTGGCAGACGGGAAAGTTCTACGAGCGCGAGATGCAGGAGTTCCTCGCGGCGCACCCCACAAAGAACATCTGGCAGGGTGCATTTATCGACCGCATGGACTACGCCTATGCAGCCGCCAATGTGGTGCTCTCGCGTAGCGGCGCATGCACGGTGTCGGAGTTGTGCCTCGTAGCCAAGCCCACAATCTTTGTCCCCTCGCCCAACGTTTCGGAGGATCACCAGACAAAGAACGCTATGGCGCTTGTGGAGAAGGGTGCTGCGGAGATTGTACGCGACAGTGAGGCTGTGGAGCGTGGCATGAAGGAGGCTGTGGCACTTGCTTTGGATAGCGACCGCCTCGAGAGTCTCTCGGCAAACATTGCAAAGCTTGCCATCGTGGACTCTGCAGACCGCGTGGTAAAGGAGATAGAGAAGATTTTAACGAAGTAGGAGCATGGAGCGTAACTACACAAAGATATACTTCCTCGGTATTGGCGGCATCGGCATGAGCGCCCTTGCGCGCTACTACATGCACGAGGGTTACCGCGTTGCGGGCTACGACCGTACTGCGACACCCCTTACCCGTGCCCTCGAGGCTGAGGGTGCTGAGGTGCACTACGAGGATGACATCGCGCTTATCCCCGAGGATATGCGCTCGGCGGAGGATACACTTGTAATCCTCACCCCTGCAATCCCTGCTGACCACATGGAGTGGGCATGGCTTCGCGAGAATGGCTTCCACATCGAGAAGCGCTCGCAGATTCTCGGACATATCTCCGAGGGTAAGCTCTGCATGGCCGTAGCGGGTACGCATGGCAAGACCACTACCTCAACGCTTGCCGCATGGCTCAACCATGCCGCAGCAAAGGAGGGAAGCGCACTCTTGGGAGGTATCTCGCGCAACTTCAACTCTAACCTCTCGCTTGGTGAGGGCAGACGCCTGGTTGTCGAGGCCGACGAGTACGACCGCTCATTCCTGCGCCTGCATCCCAATGTTGCCGTTATCACAGCTGCCGATGCCGACCACCTCGACATCTATGGCACAGCTGAGGCCGTAACCGAGGCTTTCGAGGCCTTCGCATCACAGATTAAGGAGGGCGGAGCACTCATCCTCAAGCAGGGCGTAGAGCTTAAGTTCGACACTACATCGCGCTCGTTGTATCGCTACTCATGCGACAACGGTGGCGACTTCCATGCCGAAAACATCTCCCTTATTGAGGGTGGTCATTACAGATATGACATTGTCTTGCCAGACGGTCGCATCGAGGGTTGCACGCTCGGCATCCTGGGCAAGGTACACATCGAGAACTCGGTGGCTGCGGTGGCCATGTTGTGGTGTGCCGCAAAGATTGAGGACAAAAATTTCGATAAGGAGGCTGTGAAGGCGGCTCTTAGGAGCTTTGAGGGCGTGAAGCGCCGCATGGAGGTATATATAAACACTCCTGAGTTGGTCTACATCGACGACTATGCTCACCACCCCGAGGAGCTGCGCGCTACGATAGAGTCGTTGCGTGGCATCTTCCCTGGTCGCAAGCTCCTGGCGATATTCCAGCCACACCTCTACACGCGTACTCGCGACTTCGCACCCGAATTCTCGGAGGTATTGTCGTTGTGCGATGAGGTCATCATGGTGCCCATCTACCCTGCACGCGAGTTACCCATCGAGGGTGTGTGTTCGGAGATGATTGGCCGCAACCTCAAGGTCGAGTGGCAGCTTGTGGAGCGCGAGGCACTCGCAGAGCGACTCCGTACGATGGATACAGATGTTGTAGTGACATTTGGCGCGGGTAACATCGACGCCGTATGTGAGGATATTTACAAAACCTTAAAGAGTAAGTTGTAGGATGCAAAGGGGTTGGCTACAGAGGATATTTAGTTACGTGGGCTATGGAGCGTTGTTCGTGGCCTTCGTTGCTATTGTCATATGTGCCGAGGTGTTGAACCACAAGCACCGTAGCTCGCAACCCGTCACAAGCCTCGAAATCGATATCCGCGATGGCGAGAGTAGCACCCTTGCTGATGGCGAGAGCATCGACCGCTGGGTCAGAGAGGGCGGAGTCATCGAGGCAGGCACAACACTCGACAAACTGGACCTCGGAGCTATCGAGCGCCGAGCTGCAGCACACAATGCCGTTGCCGAGGCCAATGCCTACGTAGGTTATAGCGGTACGGCGGTGCTCGACGTAACGTTGCGCGAGCCCATTGCGCGCCTGCGCACCAATGGCTACGACCTCTACATCACTGAGGATGGCTTTGTGCTACCCACGGTGGAGGATCGCACCGCGGCGGTTACCGTAATTACGGGCGACTATAAACCACTCTTCCAGCAGGGCTATTCGGGCTACGCCAAGAGCGTTGTCAACGACTCTATTGCGGCACTCGACAAGCGCATCAAGGAGCTGGAGGATGCCAAGCTCCCAATATATCGCCTTATGGAGGAGAACGACCGACGCTTGCGCACGGTTGTCAGGGAGCGTATTCGCAAGGGCATCTTCATGTCGGACATGGAGTTTGAGATCTTGCACAACGAGCTCGAGGGTCGCAAGGTTGCGGCACGTGAGGCTCACCGTTTGACCAAGCGCCAGCTCGAGGCCGAGATTGCAGCCCTCGCAGCACAGCAGGATGAGGCACGCCTCATGCAGCACCATGTAAAGTTGGCGGGTGAGGACTTCGACTCGCTCTTGGGCTTCCTCAAGCACGTTGACAACAACAACTTCTGGCACGCAGAGGTGGTGCAGGTACTGCTTTCGGGTGGTGAGGGCAAGCGCATGGAGCTACGCTTTGTGCCACGCTCGGGAAGCTTCGTTGTAGACCTCGGCACGCCAAACGACTATGACACAAAGCTCTCGAACCTATATCGCTTCTATCATAAGGGACTCGACAATGTAGGTTGGGACAAATATCGCAGCATCAGCCTCCGCTACAACGGTCAGGTGGTATGCCGCTAACACACAATGGAAATATAAATAAAAACAATATAGAGACATGAAAGAGAGACAGATTGTAGCCATTGACGTGGGCTCGTCAAATGTAGTTATCGCCGTAGGTGCGATTGAGGATGACGGTCGCGTAAACATTCAGGGCATCGTATCGGAGCCTATCGAGGGCATCGATGCTGGCCGCGTTGTGAATAGCGAGACAGCAGGTCGCGCAGTTAAAGCGGCTAAGGATCGCATCGAGCAGGAGCTAAACATCAAGATTACGGAGGCCTACGCAGGTCTCTCGGGCGATTTTGTGCGCTGTGTGCAGGTTACAGACTATGTCTTCGTGCAGGATGAGGGCAGCAACCAGATCACCGAGCGCGATGTCGAGGATCTCGACCGCCGCATGCGTAGCGTTAAGTTGCCCGATGACCGCGAGGAGATCCTCTCGATGGAGGCTGTACGCTACACCATCGACGATAAGGTTGTAGATGTCCCCGTAGGTGCTTATGGCCACAGACTCACTGCTACCTACAACTTCATCCTCGGTGAGCGTGCCATGCGCGACCGCCTCAACCAGTGCCTCATGCGTCAGGGCATCAAGGTTAAGGAGTTTGTGCCCAACGCTCTTATCTCACACCTCGCTGTTGCTACGGATGAGGATATCGAGGAGGGTGCAGTTATCGTAGACCTCGGTGGTGGTGTTACAGATGTATCGGTGCTCATGCGCAGCAAGGTGCGCCACATCGCATCTATTCCTATCGGTGCTGATGCCATCAACAACGACATCCGTGCTTACGGCATCCCCGCAAACTATGTTGAGAACCTCAAGCGTCGCTATGGCTCGGCACTTACCGATATGGCAACAGATGATAAGATTGTCTTCCCCGTACGCCGTGGTGTGCCCAAGAGCATCCTTCGCCGTAACCTCGCAACCATTATCGAGGCACGCCTCAAGGAGATTGCCGAGTGGGTGCGTCGCGAGATCAAGGAGGCGGGTTGTGGCTCAAAGTTCTCGCCCATTCTCCTTATCACAGGTGGTGGTGCCGAGATGCAGAACATCGAGACACTCTTTGCACGCGAACTCGGTTACGAGGAGGTTCGTGCAGTATACCCTGAGTATGGCTTTACGGACAACATGACCGACGTCATCACAACAACGGCATACGCTACCGTAGCTTCGCTCTTGCGCTTTGGTGCTGAGCGTGGTGCATGCTCTGTAGCTGGTGGTCCACGTGTTGCTACTCCCGCAGAGCCCGAGGTTAAGCCTCAGCGCCCCACAATCCAGGTTGAGCAGCCCAAGGTTGAGCAGCCCAAGCCTGTTGAGCGAGAGCCAGAGGTTGAGCCCGAGACCCAGAAGCGTAATGTTAAGCCTGAGGTTAAGGATATCTTCGAGACTGGCACAAACGAGAAGAAGACCAAGCGTAGCTGGATTGACAGATTGCAGGTGGGTATGAACAAGTTGGGCAACTCATTCGTAGGCAAAGAGGAGGATAAAGATGATTGGTAATATTTAGGAGAGTAAGAATATGGATAATATGATGACAAACATGGCCGACGACTTGGTTACAGCCATCGCCGGTGACAATATATCGAACATGGAGCTCGACTCCGAGTCGAACATTATGGTGATTGGTGTAGGTGGTGCGGGCGGTAATGCCGTAAACCATATGCACAAGATGGGTATTACAGGTGTTAACTTCGTTGTGTGTAACACCGATGCCAAGGCCTTGAACAACTGCGAGGTTAAGAACAAGGTGCAGATGGGTCCTGGTCTTGGTGCTGGTAACGACCCCAAGCGTGGCCGAGAGCTCGCCATCGAGAGCGAGGAGCAGCTTCGCAGCTTGCTCGAGACATCGGGCGTGAAGATGCTCTTCATCGCAGCAGGTATGGGTGGTGGTACCGGTACTGGTGCTTCGCCCGTTATCGCTAAGCTCGCACACGAGCTCGGCATCCTCACCGTGGCAGTTGTTACAATGCCCTTCCGCATGGAGGGTCCTGGTCGCTACAACAGCGCTGTGGAGGGTGTCAACGAGCTTAAGCAGTGGGTAGACTCAACCCTCGTTATCGACAACGAGCGCTTGCGTATGCTCTACGGTAAGTTGCCTCTTAAGGAGGCCTTCGGCAAGGCGGATGACGTATTGGCAATGGCAACCAAGGGTATCGCCGAGATTATCACCGTTGAGGTGGCTTTGGTGCGTGTCGACTTCGCCGATGTGAACAAGGTTATGCGCAGCAGCGGCCGCACACACATGTCTATGGTGAAGGCTTCGGGCGAGAATCGCGCCTTGGAGGTTGCTGAGGGTGCTCTCAGCTCATCACTCCTTGATGACAACAACATCAACGGTGCTAAGGAGATCTTGATCAACTTCGCAGTGAACGACATCAACAATATCACACAGGATGACATCACTCTCGCTATGGAGTGTATCCAGAAGCATGCAAGCTACAAGGACGAGGATGGTAATATCCACGCCGCAGACATCATCTGGGGTGCTTGCCAGAAGCCTTCGTTGGGCGAGGATGAGCTCGAGATGGTTATCGTGGCTACACGCTTCACCGATGGCGAGGTTAAGGTAGAGACCACATATACTGAGCCTGTAACCCCCTTCGACTTGCCAACTGGTGCACCCATCGAGGAGGAGAAGAAGCTCGAGCCTCACAAGACCCTTCCCGTGGATGATCCCCACAGAACCGTGAGCATCACACCCCAGCAGGATAAGTATCAGCAGGTAAACCTCCAGAAGCGTGAGCCTGCATACGTACGTCTCCGTTCGCAGTTCGAGGTGGAGAGCGACTCACAGCAGCGTGTAAACTATCAGCAGCAGAGCGTAGTTCGCGAGGAGAGCCCCGCGACTAACGATGGTGGCATGCTTTTTCAGTAAGTAAACTCAAGTCGTAATGTCTAGCATATTGACAGCTGCTGACACGGTGCTGCTTGCCAGAGACTCTATGGCCATTACCACGGCGCAACCAGGCGTTGAGGGGGTGGCTAAGGGTGCTTCGGAGGTAGTTGCCATAGCCCTGAACAGCAATATTGACCTTGGCAATGTGGTGTTGTACGCCATCATGGCCTTGGTTCTTGTTGTCTGCTCGGCAATGGCATCGGGTTCGGAGGTTGCCTTCTTCTCGCTCACGCATAGCGACATCGATGAGCTCGAGTCGAGCAACAGCGTATCCTCGCGCCGTGTCCTCGACCTACTCTCAAACCCCGACCGACTGTTGGCAACAATACTTGTGACCAATAACATGGTCAACATCTGTCTCGTTATCATGGCGACGTTGCTCGTTAACGAGATATTTACATTTGATGGTATCTGGGAGTTCGTCTTCAACACCATTGTAATCACCTTTGTCCTCTTGCTCTTTGGCGAGATATTGCCCAAGGTGGTGTCGCAGGCCAACCCCATCAAGACCTCGCAGATGCTATCCGCTCCCCTTAAGTTCTTGCGCTGGGCGCTCTACCCCTTGGCATTCATCCTTATTCGTACTTCGAGCCGCGTGAGCCGCTTTGCTACGAAGAATGCCGAGATCTCTATCGAGGAGCTTGCCGACGCTGTAGACCTCACGGAGACGGGCTCTGTGGAGCAGCAGAAGATGCTTTCGGGTATCGTGAGCTTCGGACAGACCGAGGTGGTTGAGATCATGCACTCGCGTGTCGACATCACTGGTTTGGAGTTCGATACCGACTACGATGAGGTGCGCAAGGTGATTGTCGAGACTGGCTACTCGCGTATCCCCGTCTATGGCGACGACCTCGATGATGTGCGTGGCATCCTCTATGTGAAGGATCTGCTACCATATATCGCTGAGGCTACAACCTTCGAGTGGCAGAAGCTCTTGCGTAAGCCCTACTTTGTGCCTGAGCACATGATGATTGATGACCTGTTGAAGGAGTTCCAGAAGAATAAGATTCACATCGCCATCGTTGTGGATGAGTATGGTGCTACGCAGGGTCTTATCTCGTTGGAGGATATCCTCGAGGAGGTAGTAGGCGAGATTACGGATGAGAGCGATGAAGATGAGGACAAGCTCTACGAGAAGATTGGCGAGAGAAGCTATATCTTCGATGCAAAGATACATATCGGTGAGTTCTTGCGCGTTATAGGCTTCGATGAGGATAGTTTCCAGGATGTCGAGGGTCATGCCGAGACATTGGCGGGACTTATGATGGAGCTTAAGCGCGACCTGCCACGCCGAGGAGATGAACTTGAGGCACATGGCGTTAAGTTCTTCATCGCAACGATGGATGGCCGCCGCGTAGATAAGATTAAGGTAGACATCAATGGTTAAACTTGTTGTTGAGGCTATCCCTCCCGTCTATCTCTGTTGCGATGCGCTAATCACGGCGAGCGATGTGGCATCGGCCTCACGCTTCCAGAACGAAAGGCGTCGCCGTGAGCACCTTGCATGGCGCCGTGTTGTGCGCAGCGAGCTGGGTCGTGGCGTTGTCATCGACTACAACGAGGTGGGAGCACCTGTGGTCGACACTCCTAATACGCATATCAGCGTGGCACATGGTGCTCAGAGTGTCGCTGTGGCAATAGCCAATGAGCCCGTAGGTGTCGACATCGAAAGCCTCGACCGCAACTACGAGAGGATAAAATCGCGCTTTATGAGCCCCGCGGAGGAGGCGCTATCGGCGATGGAGGCGTGGCCTGCGGTGGTATGGACAGCCAAGGAGGCGATATACAAGCTATATGGCAAGCGTGAGGTGGACCTTACGGAAGATATACGCATCACGGCCTTCGATGCCGAGCGCATGACCCTCGAGGCTGAGGTGCGCGAGACAAAGGGCATTAATGTCGAGGCTCAGATAATAGAAAATAGAGTGGCCGTAGCAGTAGCCACATACAAATAGAGAATAAATGTCATCAATACAAAATAATACCGTTTCGCTCGGTACCGACTCGCTCGGTAAGCTCTTGGCGCGATATGCGATTCCTGCAATCATCGCCATGGCCTCATCGTCGCTATACCACATCATCGACAGTATCTTTATCGGTCATGGCGTGGGTGGCTACGCTATCTCGGGTATGGCAATTACGCTCCCCATCATGAACATCGCTGCGGCGTTTGGTGCGATGGTGGGTGTGGGTGCTGCTGCCCGCATATCTATCCGCTTGGGTGAGGGTAATAAGCGTGCTGCTGAGCAGATTTTGGGAAATGCCGTGATGCTGAACATGGTGCTCGGTATCTCCATCATGCTCATGTTCCTCATCTTCCTCGACCCCATCCTCATCTTCTTCTCGGGTGGCGAGGCTGGCGAGGAGACGCTACACTATGCGCGCGAGTTCATGCGCGTAATCATGTTTGGTAACATCATCACGCACCTATACCTCGGTCTCAACGAGCAGTTGCGTGCCTCGGGATACCCCCGCAAGGCGATGTTCATCATGATACTCTCGATGGTGATTTGTACGATGCTAAATCCCTTGTTCATCTTCGGCTTTGGCTGGGGTGTTAAGGGCTCGGCAATCGCTACGGTCATATCGCAGAGCATCTGCCTCCTTATTCAGTTGCACCACTACACCTCGAAGAAGAGCTTCTTGCGCTTCAAGCGCGAGAGCTTCCGTTTCAAGCGTAGCATCGTCATCAATATCATCTCTATCGGCATGGCGCCCTTCATCCTTAACGTATGCGCCTCGCTCGTTACACGCTTCATGAACACCGTGCTTTTGCAGTACGGCGGTACTGGTGTCGATGATGTGATTCAGGTGTCGACGCTCGAGGGTGGCGTGGGTGATGTCTACGTAGGTGCTTACGGCATCATGAACCGTGTGATTCTGCTATTTATCATGGTTGCTAACGGCTTCAATCAGGGTATGCAACCTATCGTGGGCTACAACTATGGCGCAAAGCAGTATGGCCGTGTGCTTAAGGCGCTTAAGTATACTATCATCTGCGCTACGTGTGTCACAACCTTCGCCTTTGCCATCGGCATGCTCTTCCCACAGTACGTTGCAGCACTCTTCGTTGAGGGTGGTAATAGCGCTGCGGACAAGGCGATGATTGATGTAGTAGAGCAGGGCTTGAGTATCGCGATGATTATGTTCCCCTTGGTGGGCTTCCAGATTGTCGCGGGTGGTTTCTTCCAGTATATCGGTCGTGCGCCTATGGCTATGCTCCTCTCGGCAACACGTCAGTTGTTGTTCCTCCTCCCATTGTTGCTCACGCTTACGCCCAAGTTTGGCGCTGTGGGTGCGTGGATGTCGATGCCTATCGCCGACTCTGCTTCGGTGCTTGTGGCGGCAACGCTGCTCTTCATTCAGATACGCAAGCTCAAGCGTATGGAGCGCGAGAGACTATTCCAGCGCTAAGTGTTATACCTATATATATAATAAGAGAGTCCCACCAATTTGGCGGGACTCTTCTTGTTTTACCCTCGTGCTGTCTATCGCTCGGGCTTAATGTCCTTAACGCGGAGCTGCTTGCTCACAGTGCCACGATAGTGGTTCTCGACAATCTGGTAGCACACTGAGATGGGCTTACCGCCACGCACCCACTCGTAGTGTGTGGGCTGCTGGAAGGCAATAGCAGGGATTGTCGTATGAGGCTTCTGGCGCTGCATCAAGTCCATGCGCAAGTGGTCGCACTCAACGCCCACAAGCTTCGCATCACCGCGGTTACTTGCACCTGTAGTCATAAATACAGGCGCCGTGTTGCCTGGGCCAAAGGGCTGGAAATTGTTCAAGTGACGCTGGAACTGATCTGTGATGTCCGAGAACAACAACTCGCTATCGATGTCCACCTGGGGAACAAGGATGTTGGGGTCGATATTCTCCTCAACATAGTCGTTGAAGCGCTTGGTGAAGGCCGCAACATTCTCCTCCTTCATCGTGAGACCCGCAGCGTACATATGTCCGCCGAAGTTCTCCAACAAGTCGGAGCACGACTCCACAGCCTGGTATAGGTCGAAGCCCGCAACTGAGCGTGCCGAACCTGTAACGAAGCCATTAGACTTTGTGAGCACAACCGTAGGACGGTAGTAGGTCTCGATAAGGCGTGATGCCACGATACCCACGATGCCCTTCATCCACTTGGGATTGTAGATAACGGTGCTCTTGAGTGCCTTAAGCTCGGGATGAGACTCCACGTAGTCGTGCGCCTCTTGTGTAACGTTGCGGTCGATAGACTTGCGATCCTGGTTGAACGAGTCTATAACCTCGCCAAACTTCGCAGCCTCCTGCTCGTTACCCTCGATAAGAAGGCTCACAGCAGCATGACCACCCGAAGGTGCAGCATTCTCATCATCCTCATCCATACGCATACGTCCCGCAGCATTGATGCGAGGACCAATCTTGAAGACGATGTCGTCGATGGTGATGTTGTGACCCTCGAGACCACATATCTTGATGATCGAGAGCAGACCCTTCGACGGCGTAGAGTTGAGCTTACGCAATCCGTAATATGCCAAAATGCGGTTTTCATCCACAAGAGGCACAATGTCTGAGGCGATACTTACAACCAACAAATCCAACAAAGGCTCGATCTGCGAGAATGGGATGTTGTTGCGTCGTGCATAGGCCTCGACGAGTTTAAAACCAACGCCACAACCACTCAACTCATCGAAAGGATAGTTGCAGTCGGTGCGTTTGGGATCCAATACAGCCACTGCCTGGGGAATCTCCTCGGCAGGTAGGTGGTGGTCGCAGATGATGAAATCTACGCCACGCTCTTTGGCATAGGCCACCTTTTCAACGGCTTTGATACCGCAATCCAAAGCTATGACAAGCGTAACACCCTTGCGTAGTGCATGCTCGATGCTTCGGATTGATATGCCGTAACCATCGACATATCGGTCAGGAATGTAGAACAACAAATTTTTGTGTCCTATCTGGCTTAAGAACTTGTAGACCAGCGCCACGGCAGTGGTTCCGTCGACATCGTAGTCTCCGTAAATCATAACCTTTTCGCCAGCCTTCACTGCCCTCTCGATGCGCTCCACGGCCTTGTCCATATCCTTCATTAGGAATGGATCGTGCAAGTCGCGTAGCGATGGCGAGAAGAACTTCTTGGCCTTCTCCATGGTGTCTATGCCCCTCTGAACTAGTAGGTTGGTCAAGACAGGCGACATACCGAGCTCGGCTGATAAAGCCTCCACCGTAGCGCGATCGCCCTGTGGTTTGACAACCCATCTTTTCTCTATGGGCATAACTTCTATTTTTTATATTTAACATTTAAATTTTTCGTTAAGTAATTGATAAACTTGGGCTTAACCTCCTCCATCGTAACTTCGCGGCCTGTCAGCGTAGTGAGCGAGCATACGCCACGATCGGTAAATCCACAGGGATTGATCAGATGGAACCAGTTGAGGTCAGTTGAGACGTTCATGGCCAAGCCATGCATAGTCACGCCATGCGAAGCACGCACGCCAATCGCGCAGAGCTTCTCCAAGCGGTTGCCAGGGCGTGTAATCCACACACCCGATGCACCCTCCGAGCGGTGTGCCTCGATGCCATAGTCGGCTGCGAGGTCGATGATAGTCTGCTCAAGGGCTTCAATGTAACGTCTTACGCCCAAACCTATTGCGTCAAGGTCAACAATTGGGTAGCATACGAGCTGTCCAGGGCCATGGAAGGTGATGTCGCCGCCGCGATCGATGTGATAGAACTCCGCGCCGAGGCTCTCGAGATACTCCGTAGAGCAGAGCATATTCTCGGCATGACCACTCTTTCCGAGGGTATATACTGCGGGATGCTCAACGATAAGGATTGTGCCACGAGGATCGCCCTCCTGGAACTCCTTGTTGAGCTTCTTGGTGCACAACGCATCAAAGAGCGAACGCTGCAAATCCCAGCACTCGCCATACGACATTGTCTGTAAATCTCTGATTTCTACTTCGTTCTGCATACCTTCTTCACAGCATCAAGTGCGGCATCGGCCAAGTATGACGAGCGCACAAGGGGTGCACTGGCACAATAGCTGAAGCCCATTTCGAGAGCTGCAAGTCGGTACTCTTCGAACTTCTCGGGAGTGATATACGCCTTTACGGGGTAGTGCTCCTTTGTTGGTCGAAGATACTGTCCGAGGGTGACGATGCTCACGCCCACTTCGCGTAGGTCTCTGAGTGTTGCCAACACCTCCTCTTCGCTCTCGCCCAATCCGACCATAATACCGCTTTTTGCCACTGCTCCGCTATCGGCGATGTGCTTGAGTGTCGCCAATGATGTGCGATACTTAGCACGCGAACGCACCTCGGGAGTTAGTCGCTCAACGGTCTCGATATTGTGTCCCACGATGTCGGGACGCGATGCCAACACCACGTCGAGTAGTTCGGGGCGGGCATCCATATCGGAAATAAGGAGCTCTATAGTTGCGTTAGGATTATCACGACGAATAGCCTCGACGGTGCGCGCCCAGATGCGTGCTCCATGGTCTTCGAGGTCGTCACGTGTTACTGATGTAACCACAACATGCTTCAGGCCCATTAGCTTTACGCTCTCTGCAACCTTGTCAGGTTCTGCCTCATCGGGTGGCAATGGTCGTCCTGTCTGCGTTGCGCAGAAGCGACAATTGCGTGTGCAGATATCGCCCAGAATCATGAAGGTAGCGGTACGACGGCTCCAGCACTCCGCCTTATTGGGACACATTCCGCTGCTGCATATAGTATGCAGGCAACGTCCCTCGACGATTTGCTCCACCTCCGCACTATCCGCCGTACTTCTAAGGCTAATCTTTAGCCATTCGGGCTTACGCAGATGCTCGTATTTTTCACGAACCTTCGGCATTTTAAGTTCACTTTTTTCCAATTGATGCAAATGTAGATAAAAAAAACAGAAAATGCAAAAAAACATATTAAAATTTTCATGTATTAACTGCATAAAAAAAGCACAGCAACTCCATTGCGGAGATCTGTGCCTGGAAATGTTAGTGCAAATATGTAACTAAATTGCCTTGAGGCTGAGGGCGAAACCGCCGCCAGGAGCCATTGTAATATTCAAGATGTCACTCTTTGTAACATCCTTACTCTCAATAGTGTATTTTGTAGGATTGGTATCCCATCCAGCACCCTCACCATCGCGGTAGAGCGTTGCCTTGTATGTGCGATTTGCATCGAGGAAATCGAGCGAAACGGCTACTTCGCGGCACTCGCCATCGGTGATGCCACCAACGTACCAATCATCACTATGCCTATCCTTACGCGCGGTTACTACGTAGTCGCCAATCTCGCCATCCAAGCACTTTGTGGTAGCCCAATCAACGGGCACATCGCGAATAAACTCGAAGGCATCATCATACTCGCGGTAGTTCTCTGGGAGGTCGGCAACCATCTGTATTGGGCTATAGAAAACCACATACTGTGCGAGCTGGTGCGCGAGCGTAGAGTTCACGTAGAAGGTATAGTCGTAAGTCTCGTTTACCGAGCCGTCAGCCGTTGCCGCAGCCTTATTAATGGTGTTGTGGTAACGGAGGTCAAAGATGCCTGGAGTGAAGTCCATAGGGCCTGCCACGTTGCGCGTAAAGGGGAGTGTTGGGTTGTGGTCGATGCCGTTGCCGGCGTTCCATGCGTGCCACTCCTGACCGCGCATACCCTCCGCCGACATGAGGTTGGGGTAGGTGCGGCAGATGCCCGTAGAGTGTATAGGCTCGTGGATGTCGATGCATAGTTTGTGGCGTGCGCCATCCACTACGGTGCGGTTGTAGTGGTCGACCATCTCGCGGTCGTAGTGGTTGCGCTCGTGGATGTTACCCACATAGCCCGTCTTGACGTTATTGACGCCGAGACCCTCGTAGAATGTGTAGGCATCCTCCATCTGTGCGTCGTAGTTGTCGACGTTGGCGTATGTCTCGTGGTGACCGATAAGCTCCACGCCACGCTCCTCGGCATAGCGACAAAGCTCATCGATGTCGAAGTCGGGATATGGGCGCGAGTAGTCGAAGCGCTCGCCCCAGCCCCAGCCGACATTCCAGCCCTCAACAAGGACTCCACCGAAGCCGTTCTCAGCTGCAAAGTCTATATATTTTTTTACGTTCTCGGTAGTTGCGCAATGGGGGTATTTGCCCTCCATGTCCCAGATGGATACCTTGAGGTGCATCTCCCACCATACGCCCACATATTTCATTGGTTTAATCCACGATGTATCCTCCAATTTGCAGGGCTCGTTGAGGTTGAGTATCATCGATGACTCGACCAAAGTACCCACTCTGTCGCCCACAATAATGGTACGCCATGGGGTTGAGAAGGGTAGCTCTACACTACTCTTAACTCTTTTATCACCAGATAGTTCTGTGGTGAAAGTGAGGTCATCGGCGTCGAAGTCGAGAGCCATGCCTGGGTACTGCCACAGCGCCGCCTCGTGAAGCGCGATGTAGTTGCCTGCGGGGCTCTTCATAGCCACAGGTGTCGCCACACCACACTCCAAAATATCCTTCACGCGACCCGCCGACTGCTGCATAGTCTCGGCGTTGATGCCTGAAAGTGGTGTGTGCATATAATTAAACTCCGCGTCATCGTCGCTACCTGCCATCCAGTGTGCCATGCAGTCAGAAGCCATACGGAACTCGCTCTCCTCATCGTAGATGTCGCAGAGACCCTCGCCAGGGAGAGTGTAACGGAATGCCACGCCATCGTCAAACACACGGAAGGTGATGTCGATGCAGTCGCCCGCGCGATTTTCGAGCGTTACGACCATCTCGCTATATTGGTTCGTGATCTCGGCGTACTGACCCCATACGGGCTCCCACACATCGCGGAATGTCTTGCGAGAGACGGCTACAATTTCAAGTCCCTCTTCGAACTCTCCGCGCGAGGTCTCGATGCCGAGCTGCGAGGGTGCTATAATCTCCTCGCCCGCGAAGTTGACGCTATAGGTTGGCTCGCCGTCGCTGTTTAGCGTGAAGGTGAGTATGGTGCGATCATCGGGAGACTTCAAAACCTCTCTCTCCAACATCCAATTTAAGTCGCAGCCTACCAGCATCAACATGGCCGCTACGATGGTTGCAATTCTCCTCATAGTATAGGTGTTAAAATGTTTATTACGCAAATTTACAGAAAATTACGCGAAGCACCAAATGCCATGCGGAAATTGCAGAAATAAACAATGCCCACCATGAGGGCGGGCATTGCTCTTTATAGATATTCGAGAATCGCTACTCGAGGATAGCGTCGAGGCGGTCATAGATGCTGGTGCGAAGGTCGCGTAACTTGTTGATTGTAGCGCGGTTCTTGCGGCGCACGAAGTTGCATGAACCAACAAACTTATAGAACAAGCGGATGTAGTTCCATGCCAGGATAAACATGAAGGGGAAGGCTGCAATATAGCCCAATGCCCACCAGCCATTGAGGAATATCCACAACAACACAAATGGCACGATCATACATATAGGCACAGAGATAAAGGCACTTGCACCCACATTAAACGAGCTCACGAACATCTGGTCCTTGATAAGCTTCTTGATGAAAATCTTTGGTATCAGGAACAGCAGACATGTAGGAATAATCGAAATGATAAAGAGTGGCAGCAGGAGCAACAAACCCAAGCCACGAAGCACAGGAGCCAATATGCCATGGCGGCGCCTGAAGAGCCAGTCGCGCACGCCCAACCTCTTGATACCGAGAGCATACTCCGTAGTGTCATTGTAGATGCTCTCCATCTCCTCGGGGTGCTCGGCCGTAGCGCGCTGCAACTTGTCTACGAGCTGCTGATCAGAGAGTAGGCGCGATGGTAAGTAGTTAGGTTTGAAGCCGTGCTCGCGGGCATACTTTGTGCCATAGCCCGTCTCGCGGAGGAAGTCGATCTGGTCGTAGTGCTCGAGGTCGCTCACGTGGAGCATCATAGACTGAATGCGGTCGCGCACGATGGTGTTTAGCTCCATCATAACCTCGCGAGGATTCTCCTTGTAGCGCTCGTAGTATGGCTTTAGTGAGATGGGCTTGTCGAACTTGATAAGCATGTCGGTGCGGGCGTGGAAGTAGTTGGAGTAGTGGTTGCACGATGGTAGCACCATGACGTCCTGCTCGAAGTTCATCTTCTCTGCCGCCTCAAAGGCGATGCGCAAGTAACCGATTTTGAATGTTCCGAGCCAGCGCTTGTCCTGGTGGTCTGCCTCGGGGTAGAGCATGAGTGTCTCGCCGTCGGTGAGTGCCTGACCCGCAGCATCCATTGTCGAGCGGTTCTTATTGATTGCGCTGAAGCCCTCGTGGCTCATGCGGTATGCGGGCAAGAGACCCATGGCGCGGAGAGCCTTGTTGAATATAGGGTTTTTGAAGACGTTGGCACGGGCGATGAAGTTCATGCGTCGGTCGGTTAGCTGAAGACATACGCACAAGGGGTCGTTGAGGCAGTTCTGGTGGTTGGATACAACGACGGTGGGTGTGCCATCTACGGGTACGTTCTCCAATCCGATGATGTGCTCCTTGCGGAAGTAGAGACCCGAATTTACATATTGCAAGTATACGCGAAACGCCTTTAGAAAGAGTGAGTGGTCACGAGGTGTTCTTTTCATAAATATCTTTTTCTGTGGTTAGTAGCCGTCCAAAGATATTGTAATAAATCCAAAGCACCACATAATGTGACCTTTTTGGGGTAAAAATACGAATAAATACTTACCGTAAGGCGCAAAAAAATAGTGCCCACCATCGGGTGGACACTACGTCTTTGAGTGGTAAAGTGAAATTACTCAGCAACAACCTCAGCAACCTCAACCTCAGCCTCAGCGCACTCGCCGCAGCACTCAGTGCACTCCTCAGCAGCCTCGCACTCCTCAGCGCACTCGCCGCAGCACTCCTCAGCAGCCTCAACGCACTCAGCGCAGCATGCCTGTGCCTCCTCAGCAGCAGCCTCCTCAGCAGCCTTCTGCTGACCACCGCAAGATACCATAGCTACAGCAGCGAACATAGCTGCCAATGCAAAAAACTTCTTCATAATTTTAACATTTAAGATTGTTAATGTTTTATTTACCTTGCAAATATACAGTTTTTTTTTTTGAAAACAACATTTTTTCGCCAAAGTTGTTCTCTTTTACACCTTTATTGGATATTTAGGGTGTCTGGAACCTCAATTTTGCGGCGTCGAACGTTGCCTAAGTCGTTGTATTTTATCATCTCGCGCTTGGGAAAGAGCTCGGGGTATTCGCCCACAAGTTGCGACATAAGGTGGCTCGCCTCCTCCAAAGTCAGGCAGTCGCCTACCGACACCTTGAAGTAGGGGCTTTCGTAGACCATATAGGCGTTGATGTGGGGGTGGTTGGTCTGGAATGTCTCGAGCACGGTGCGTGCGTTGTCGCCAGCATACTGACCATTCGCCGAGAAGATAACAACGCGGTAGCCCTCAATCTCCTTGCGGCGTGCCTTCGCCTCGATGTTGTCGACAGCATCGCTAACTGCTGCAGACTCCCTCACGCGTACCGATGCGCCATCTGCGGCGTGTGCTGCAAGCTCCGAACGCTTGTGATCAATCTTCTGTGCCTGAGCCTCGTGTGTGCCAAAAACAACAATGGCTGCAACAATAAAAAGTGTACTAAGTAGACCTTTCATAGTGTATATATTTGACGTTTTCTATCTTATAATATCTATCACTCCGCGGAGTGTTGAGGCGGAGAACTCCGATTTGCGCAACAGCTCCTGCACCGCTACGCCCTCGCCCTCAATTCTGCGCCTGAATATCGCTATGCCACCACGCATGCGGTAGTCGAGCGTGATGTCGCTGTCGGGATCGAGTGCGCGGGTAACAAGACGTGCAACGAGGAACGAACTACGCGCCTTGAAACGCAGAGGAACAAGGATCGTAGAGCTTCGTTTGCCCTTGATGACAACCTTGTCGCGTAGCGATATCGTTGCAAGCACCTCGCCCTTGGAGATAACATCCACCTCGGCATCGCTGATAACAAGACGATGGCAGGTGTCGTTGTCTACCTCGAGGTATAGGTTCATGCCCGAGGTTGAGAGGTGTGTGACGTCGACAACGCGCACAAGGTCTACACCCTCGGCTATGCGCTCAGCGATAGGTTTGCACGCCTCTGCCGTAGCGCTGCCCATGGCGACGATGGCAACGATGAGTATAATCCTCTGCAACAACTTCATATCTCTCTAACGCAACTACTTGACCGCTTCGTATATGTGTGCCACGCCAAAGCTCTGCTTGCGGCGCTTAACACCCTTGAAACCTACGCTCTTGAGTATCTCAACAAAGCGCTCGGGGGCGGGGAACTCGTCGATAGACTCGGGCAAGTAGACATATGCCTGCTTATCCTTCGAGATCATAGCGCCGATGCCCGGCAATATGCGGTGTGAGTACTGGGCATAGAACCAGCGGATAAGGCGGTTCTTGGGAACTGAGAGTTCCAATACAACGAATTTACCTCCCTCGCGCAAGGTGCGGTGTATCTCTTCGAGGCCACGCTCCAGGTTCTCGAAGTTGCGCACGCCAAAGGCCACGGTAACGGCGTCAATAGAACCCGTCTCCACCATAGTGAGGTTCTCGGCATCACCCTTCTCGAGCATGATGCGCTCCTCCAAGCCCTGCTTCTGCACCTTGCGGCGTGCCACAGCGAGCATCTCCTCCGAGAGGTCGATGCCGAGGATCTGTGTGCGGTCAACGCGCTTAGCCATGGCAATGGCGAGATCGCCCGTGCCCGTTGCTATGTCCATGATTTTGGATGCCTTCGCGCGGCGCACGATGCGCATCACCCTGCGACGCCAGATGCGGTCGAGGTTGAAGGACATGATGTGGTTTAGTCTGTCGTAGCTGGGTGCGATGTTGTCGAACATCTCCTCTACCTGAGCCTTCTTGCTCTGCTCTTGGTTATATGGTTTCATACTCCAAAGGTTTTATTCATAACGCATTGTTTCCGAGGGCGATATACGCGCCGAAAACGCTGCGGGTAATAACATTACAACATAGGTTATGATGATGCTTGCGGCGATGGCAACGACCCACCAGCCCCAACACAGGGCTGCGGGTACGGCATCGAGCATATACTCCTCTGCAGAGAGGGGGATGAGGTGGAAGTAGTGCTCGGCAAGGGCGATGGCTATGCCCACGACAGCACCCCACGCCACGCCACGAACAACGATGAACATTGCGCGGTAGAGGAAGACCTCAATAATAGAGCGGCGACGCATGCCAAGGGCGCGTAGCTCGCCAATCATACGCTTGCGCTCAAATACGATGATAAGCAGCGCCGTTGTCATATTGAGCAGTGCCACGATGATCATGATTACGACAATGACCACGGCGTTTACATCGTGTGTCGCCAGCCAGCTGAAGACCTCGTAAAATATATCATCGATGGCAAAGGCGTAGGTGTCAATGCCCTCCATAAGGTAGATGTCGAGGCGATTATCGTTGTAGTCCGATGCCATGGCCTCGCGGTCTGCACCCTCTTTGAGCCACACCTCATATCCCGTAATAAGCTGATCATTACCCTCGTAGAGGCGTGCTACGTTGCGTATGTCGGTGATGATGTATGCGTTGTCGAGTGCATCGACGCCTGTGCGGTAGATGCCCGAAATGGCGAACCTGTCGCGCAAAACCGAGCCATTGGCGTCGATAAATACCATCTCCACGCGGTCGCCAACCTCAGCATCCATCTTGCGCGCTATGCTCTGGCTCATAAGAATATCCTTCGAGCGTGGGTCGCCCGTGAGGCGGGGTAGCTCGCCCGCTGTGAGGCTCTCGCGGTAGAAATCGAGGTTGTAGAGCGAGTCGATACCCTTGAGGAGTACGCCCACGATGTTCTCATCGCTCTTTACCACGCCCTCCTTGCTGCGATACGCCGAGTAGTGCTCAATGCGCTCATCTGTAAGTAGTTGCTCTATGGTCTCGTTACGCTTTATTGCGCGACTCGAAACCACGCCGCGACTCTCGGGGGCTGTGATTACCACATCGCTTACCGAGCCCGAAATCTTTGCGTTTAGCTCCTCTTTGAAGCCCACAACGACCGAAAGGGTCACGATGACCACGGCGAGGCTCACGGCGGTGGCTATGGTTGCCACACGCTCCATAACACCCGCTTTGTTGCCATCACGACGGTTTGATAGTCGTCGTGCTATGTAGAACTCGGTTCGCATAATTTGGTTTACAAAATATATCAACTTGCAAATATAGAAAAAAAATGGAAAAAGTCAAACAGCAGCGAAGTTGTTAACAATGCGTTGTTAATAAGCGGTAATAACTTATAATAATTTGTATATACAAATCCATTGCGTTTAGACTAAAAATACCTAAATTTGTGCTTCGATAAAACAATCGCTATGGCAAAGCAGTATAACAAATATTCGAAAAATAATCAGGAGGCATTCGAGAAACTCACTGGTATTGAGGGTACTATACCCCCACAGTCTGTAGAACTCGAGCATGCCGTATTGGGCGCTTTGATGATTGAGCGCGATG
>JAFZGE010000035.1 GCA_017555545.1 Alistipes sp. | reverse complement strand
GTCTACATCGACCTTTACGCCATACTTCTCCGCCACCATGCGTGCATTGCCGTGGATATGTGTGTAGATGCGCTCACGTACCTCGCTATCGAAGGTGCGCATAGTGCCCTCGGCTGTTACCTCACTGGGTATTACGTTAGTGGCGCCCTCGGCAATCATACGACCCACAGACACAACGGCATCGGGAGAGTTGAGCGATGTTGTTCGCACAACCATATCTGCCATCGCTGTAACCGTATCATTGACCTCCTTGCGGCGTGCGGCGTGTCCACCGCGACCCGATACGCGGAAGCGTAGTTCATCGTTCGACGCCATGAAGCGACCAGGGCAGATGCCTATCTCGCCCACCTCGAGGCGTGCGTCTACGTGCTCGCCAATCACCGCTGCCACGTCGTAGCCCTTGAATGGATCCTCCTTAAGAACCAACGATGCGCCACCAGGGTTTAGCTCCTCGCCAGGCTGGAAGATGCCAAAGAGTGTTCCCTCGAAGTTACGCTCGCGGTTGAGGCTCTGTAATACGCCGAAGAGGATGCCTGCGTGCATGTCGTGACCACAGGCGTGCATAATGCCCTTATTCTCAGAGCGGTACTCGATGTCGTTAAGCTCCTCGATGGGGAGTGCATCGATATCTGCACGAAGCACTACGGCGCGCTCATGGTTGCCGCGCTTACCCTCGATAACTGCCAGTACGCCCGTGCCCGCAATGACACGATAGGGGATACCCTCGCTGTGGAGTGCATCAATTATAAACTGCTGTGTCTCATGCTCCTGGAACGATAGCTCAGGGCGACGGTGCAGTGCTCTACGAAACTCTACGGGTGTCATGCTACTTGCGGGGTTTATAGTGGCGTGCCATCTGTGCCACGCCGCGTGTGTACTCTACTGTTGTGCCACAGCAGCCGCCCACGATGCTGAGAATGCCGCGTTCTGCCGCTGTGCGGAGTGTCTCGGTGTGCTTCTTTGCTGTCTCGGGGTGGCGACCCTTCGCATCGGGAATACCCGCCGAGGGTGCTGCGTATGTGGGGAGCGAGGTGAAGCGTGTGAGGAGCTCGATGTTGTCCACCACATTCTTCACGCCGTATGAGCAGTTAAAACCGATGGCGAGGGGCTCGAATTTCGCAACATCCTCCACAAACTTCTCGATGGGGCGACCCGAAACGAGCAAACCGCCAATCTTTGAGAGTGTTGCAGAGATTATGATGGGCAACTCAGGTGCTATCTCGCGGCATAACTCTGCTGCAATCTCGGCATTGCGCACGTCGGTCACGCTCTCGATAAGGAGAATATCCGCACCCTCGCGCTTAAGTGCCTCGATGAGTGTGCGATACGATGCGCGAAGCTCATCTTCAGTAAGGTCTATCGCAAGCGTTATGTTGCGTGTTGAGGGGCCAATAGAGCCCGCGATGAACACCTCCTTGCCACTCTCCTCGCGTGCCTCGCGTGCTGCACGGAGCGCTGCTGCCACGATGTCATCTGTCGAGGTCTCCACGCCACACGATGCAAGCATTAGAGGATCAGCCATAAAGGTATTCGTGGTGATGATGTTCGCACCCGCCTTTATCGATGCCTCGTACATCGCCACCACACGGTCGTAGTCGCTAATCGATAGGGTGTCGGGCACGATGTCGCGGCGTGTGCCTGTGAGTGTTGTGCCTATTGCGCCATCCTTCACGAGTATGTGTCGCTGCATCAACTCTTTGATGCGCTCTTGTATATTGCTCATAATCAGTGTTCTATTTGTAAATCTCTATCTCGAAGAGTCTGTTCCAATCCTTGCCCGTAACGTATAGGTTCTTTGTCTCGGGGTTGTATGCTATGCCATTCATCGCCTCAGCCTCAGGGTTATTCTTCAGTAACTCGCGTAAGGGTGAGAGGTCTACGAAGCCTGTCACTTTGCCCGTTGCTGGGTCTATCTCCACGATGCAATCTGAGAGGTAGACATTTGCCCAGATTTTACCCTCTATCCACTCAAGTTCGTTTATGAGTTCGAGCGATGAGTTGTTTATTGTCACGCCTATAACGCCCTCGGTGTCAAATGTTTCGGGGTTTACGATGCGTATTACGGATGAGCCGTCCGACATGAATAGTCGCGTGCCGTCTGTCGTTATGCCCCAGCCCTCGCCGCGATAGGGAATTGTCTTGATGAGGCTGCCCTTAAGGTCGTAGACGTATGCCTTTTCGCTGAGCCATGTGAGCTGATATATGCGGTCGCCGAAGTGCGTTATGCCCTCACCGAAGTCGCTTTTGGGTAGCGATGCCACGATGTTGCACTTGCCTGAGGTAAGGTCTATGCGCTGAATATGCGACTTACCCTCGCGACCTGTGCCCTCCCACATCATGCCGTCTACATACTCGAGACCCTGCGTGTAGCTCTCTGTGGAGTGTGTGTGCTGTGCTACGATGCGGAAGTCGTACTCCTTTGCCACGATGTTTTGTTCTGTGGTTGGTGTCTCCGCTGTGTTGTCGTTGCTATTTGTGGCACTACCATTTCCGCACGCTATGAGTAGTGCTGCTGCGGCCATGGTGAGTGTGGAAATCATCTTTGCTTTAGTCATATACATATATTTATATAATAGCGCACCGCAAAGATAGTTTTTTTCGAGGAAAATCCCTATCTTTGAACCAAAATATTGTTTAGAATGATACACTACATAGAGTTTACGACCTCTACGAACGATGATGCGCGTGGCGCGGAGTATGGCCACATGGATGTCGTGTGGGCTGAGCATCAGAGCGCGGGTAGAGGTCAGCGTGGCCATACGTGGCATAGCAACGAGGGTGTTAATCTTACCTTTTCCACGGTACTTACACCAACGTTTCTTACTGCTGTTGAGCAGTTTATGTTGTCGGAGGTCGTTGCCTTGTCATTGGTCGATACGTTGGCGGAGTATGGTGTCGAGTGCCGCATAAAGTGGACTAACGACATCTATGCTGGCGACAAGAAGATTGCTGGTGTGCTTATTGAGCAGTCTCTCGCGGGCGAGACCATCGCGCGCACAGTTGTGGGTATTGGTCTTAATATCAACCAGCGCGAGTTCCCTGCCGATCTGCCCAATCCCACCTCTATCATCGTTGAGCGCGGTGCGGAGTGTGACCGCCGTGAGGTGCTGGAGTGCTTCTTGAAGCATCTGAACAGGTGGTATTCGTGCCTGGAGCGTGGCGAGCGCGAGCTTATTGAGAAGACTTATAATGAGCGCCTCTACCGCCGCGATGCCTTCCACACTTATGCCTATCCTTCGGGTGAGCGCTTCGAGGCTGCGATACGTGGTGTGCGAGCTACGGGACACTTGTGTCTGGAGCATCGTGATGGCACATTTGGTGAGTATGCCTTTAAGGAGGTGGAGTTTGTGATAGCGCGCAAAGCGTAAAAAGTTGCGTAAAATTTTGTTATTCGGAGAAATAATGCATATATTTGTGGTTGCGAAACAATACAAAACTTAAATACTACTTTAATTATGGCTAATGTACCTGCAAATTTGAAGTACTCTAACGACCACGAGTGGTGCCGTGTAGAGGGTGATGTTGCCGTTATCGGCATTACTGATTACGCACAGTCACAGCTTGGTGACATCGTTTTCGTTGACGTTCCCACTGTAGGTGAGACTATCGAGGCAAACGAGGTTTTCGGTTCTATCGAGGCTGTTAAGACTGTATCTGATGCTTTCTCTCCCGTTAGCGGCGAGGTTATCGAGTTCAACGAGGCAGTTGAGGCTGACTCATCACTCGTAAACAAGGATCCATATGGTGAGGGTTGGTTGGTAAAGATCAAGATGTCTAACCCTGCTGAGGTTGATGGTTTGTTGGATGCAGCTGCATACGAGGCTCTCATCGGCTAATATCTACCTTATTAATAATTATGCGAGTGGAGTGCGCTTTAGCGTGCTCCACTTCTCATTTTTATGCACCTGTATCGCCGAAAATTTGTTTGTGTGTCTCTAAATAAATGGGCGCGATTATGAATAACTTGTTGAAAAAATATGCCAGATTGTTGTATTATTAGGAAATTATTTTATATATTTGCATTGATAATCGCGGTATTTTAACAAATGCCGCCTTTGTCGACCTTAAAACAGAACACAAAATTCTTATTAACCATTACTAAAATTTCTAACACTATGAGGAAAATTTATTCTACCCTCAAGTCGGTTGTAGCTGCTACTTTGGTTGCTGCTATGGCTTTCTCTGTGTCTTGTTCATATGATGATACAGGCATGAAGAACGAGTTGGAGCAGATCAAGGACAAGCTTGAGGCTTTGACTAATCGTGTTGCAGCTTTGGAGACAAAACTTCAGAGCGAGGTTGACGCTGTTAAGGCTCTTATCAATGCGCAGGTTGTTATCACTGGCGTTGAGAAGGACGCTGATGGCAATCAGACTATCACACTTTCTAACGGTGAGACTATCACTGTTTTGGCACCTGTAGGTTGCGATTGCGAGCCTGCAACTCCTTGCACATGCGATCCTCTCCAGTACAAAGTTGAGAACGATGTATTGTATGTTAGCGCTGATGGCATCGACTGGGTTGCTATCAATGGTGTAACTGCTGAGTGCGTTGTTGCTAGCATCGTTGTTGATGGTGGCGTTGCAACTGTTACTTTGGCTGACGGTACTGTATTCACTACAGCTGTTGCTGAGCTCGTTGAGTTCGAGGCTGCTAAGTCTGCAGTTTACGTAAAGGTTGCTGAGGTTGTTGCTATTCCTTTCGCTATCAATGATGCAGTTGAGGATATCAACGTTATGAACGCTCCTCTTGGCTGGAAGGCTGAGATCGTTGATACTCGCGCCGTAGGTGGTATGGACTACCTTTTGAACATTACTGGTCCTGCTAAGAACTTCTTGCAGTACGCTGAGAAGTCTGGTAAGGTTGCTATCCACTTCAACACAGCAGGTGGTGCATGTAAGGTAATGTCTGTAGACGTTGAGTTGGCAGAGATCTCTATGGATGTTGACAAGACTGGTAACATCACTATCGTTAACACTTTGGTTGACAAGTACGAGCGTGAGAACTGGGGTGTTGTTGAGTACATCGAGGAGTTCAACAACTTCTACTTCGCAGTTTTGAACTACGACGACTACTACCAGTATGAGGGTCGTCTTAACGAGGCTTACAACTCTAACTGGGGTGAGTTCAACATTCCTGCTGCTGCTTCTTACATCCAGAACTTCTTCACTAACGTAGGTGAGAACGGTTGGGAGAACGCTGTATATGCTGACGGCGTAAACGAGAAGTGGACTATCAACTTCACTGTTGAGGAGGTTATCGCTTACCTTGACTGGTACGAGCAGTTGACATATGAGGGTAACTCATTCGTTCTTTGCGCAATTCCTACTGACGTTCAGAACGCAGGTGCACTTGTTTGGGATGAGATGGTTGCTGTTCCTTTCAAGCAGCTTTCACTCAACATCTCTGAGAACGTTGAGAACCGTACATTCCAGCAGCCTTACTTCAACGTACAGTTCCGTGGTGCACAGAAGTACTTCTTGTATCCTCAGACTAAGAGCTCACTCGAGAACTACGTTGAGTTGGGTTACTATGAGTCAGTTGAGGCATTCTTCGAGGAGGCTTTGGCAAGCTACGTACAGTATCCTAACTGGTACTCATTCGGTTTTGAGGTAGCTTCTGACGTTGTTGAGGAGAACATCTCACTTGCTGACCTTTTGGCTTACACTGCTGACTACTACTACTTCGAGACTATCCCTTCTGCTGAGTACATCATGGCTTACTTCGCATGGGAGGAGGGCAAGACTGAGTACACTGCTGCTGATCTTAAGTACATCGAGTTCGCAACTGCTGACCTCGTTAAGGCTGATCCTGAGATGGAGATCGCTTGCGAGTACAACGATGAGCACGCTATCTACACTATTGCTGTTGACGTAACTGTCCCTGAGACTACAGCTGTTGCTTACACAGTTTGGATGACTGAGGAGCCCGCTGATGAGGAGTCTTTGTATGACTACATCCTTTCTAATGGCTACTCACGTTCTGGTGAGGACTTCGCTGATGGTTACACATGGTACGTAGGTTCAAGCTGCAGCGCTCCTGAGACTACTAAGTACTTGGGCGTATTGGCAATCGACGCTGCTGGTAACTACACTTTGAAGTACTTCGCTCTTACTAGCAAGGGTATCGTTATGAACGACGCTGTTGTTACTATCGAGAACGTTGCATTCGAGACTTCATCTGCAACTATCACTGTAGGTGGTGTTGAGGGTCTTGAGGTTAGCAAGTACAAGTACTACATCATCTCTACTGCTGGTAACTCATACTATCAGAAGACTGAGGAGCAGCTCCAGGATCTTGCTTACGGTTCTAACTACTTGTACAAGTCTTCTACTGAGAATCCTATCGTAGCAACTCAGACTGCTGACTACAAGAATACTTTCACTGCAGGTCAGACTTACAAGGTTGCTGTTGCTGTTGAGTTCGCTGATGGTTCATACTCTACTACTGCTTACGG
>JAFZGE010000034.1 GCA_017555545.1 Alistipes sp. | reverse complement strand
ATGTCAGTAAGCTTGCGGCCAGCAACCTTCACTGCGCTGCCGAATACTGCCATCTGCTCGCCGTGGCCACCGTATGTTGCGCAACCCTCGATCTCAGACTGCATAACGCCGAACTTCTTTGCCAAAGCGCTCTTAAGACGAGTTGTGTCGAGACCAGCAAGTGTGGTAACCTGACCAGGCTTCAAACCAGAGTAGAGCAAAGTTACGAGACCAGTAAGGTCAGCGGGGTTGAAGATGATAACGACGTGCTTAACATCGGGGCAGTAAGTCTTGATGTTCTTACCGAGCTGCTCAGCGATCTCGCAGTTACCCTTCAAAAGGTCCTCACGAGTCATACCCTCCTTACGTGGAGCACCACCAGAAGAGATGATATACTTTGCATCCTTGAAAGCCTCAGCAACATCAGTTGTAGCTGTGATGTTTACGTTGTCGAAACCGCTCTGGCGCATCTCCTCTGCAACACCCTCGGGTGAGAATACATCGTAGAGGCAGATGTTAGATGTGAGGTTCATCATAAGTGCAGACTGCACCATGTTCGAGCCGATCATACCGGCAGCACCGACGATAACGAGCTTGT
Source organism: Alistipes sp. (assembly GCA_017555545.1). Taxonomy (GTDB): domain Bacteria; phylum Bacteroidota; class Bacteroidia; order Bacteroidales; family Rikenellaceae; genus Alistipes. Next base: position 7,655 of record JAFZGE010000034.1, on the reverse strand, counting down.
CGTTAGTTAGAAATGCCATAGTTGTAAATGTTTTTTAAGTTGTTATAGTTTGTAAATACTCTCAAATTTTGGATGATTACACCAATACATATATCTATGTAGGCAATCATCACGCAAAATTAGGAAACATTCGAGGATATTGCAAACTTTTTCGCAAATAAAATTTGTTTTAGTTCGCGCCATAGCAACATTGTTGATAAAATTATTACCTTTGTATCACTTATGGAGAGAATAATTCAAATAAACCAAACCTCGACGCTCTATGTAGGTCGTGCCGAGGAGTTGCTCGAAAGAGTGCTTCCTGAGGGTCGAACCGTCGTTATCACGGATGCAAATATCGACCGCCTCTATCCCAATCTTGTCCGCCGCTTTGAGCATATCATCGTGGGTCAGGGTGAGGTGTGTAAGAGTCTGCAGACCGTTGAGCGCGTCTATCGTGAGCTTATGGCTATGGGTGCCGACCGTTCAACCTTTATCCTTGGTATCGGTGGCGGCATTGTGACCGATATTGCGGGCTATGTCGCTGCGACCTATATGCGTGGTGTGGAGTTTGGTTTTGTCTCTACGACGCTACTCGGTCAGGTCGATGCCTCAATAGGTGGCAAGAATGGTGTGAATGTTGCGGACTACAAGAATATGGTGGGCACATTCCGACATCCACGCTTTGTTATTGCCGATGTGGAGATGTTGCGAACGCTGCCAAAGCGAGAGTTGCGTGCTGGTATGGCAGAGATCGTAAAGAGTGCTATTATCGCCGATGCAGAACTTTTTGGGCGTCTGGAACGTTGCGGTGAGGCTATCTATGACTCTGTGGAGGATATGCAGGAGGCTATGCTTGGTGCTGTGGCTGTCAAGGCGCATATTGTCAAGAAGGATGAGCGCGAGGGTGGTGTCCGCCGCCTTTTGAACCTCGGACATACGCTTGGTCACGCTATCGAGAAGTGTACGCACGAGGTAAATCATGGCGAGGCTGTGGCAATCGGTATGTCGCTTGTTGCTCATGCTGCGGTACGTCGCGACGACCTCGGTGAGGATGTCGCAGAGCGTATCGATAAGGTGCTTATGCAGCTTGGTCTAAAGTTGGAAATGCCCGTAACCATGACTGAGATGTTGCGTGAGGTGAAATATGATAAGAAAAAGAAAAACAACACTATACGTCTTATTGTGCCAAAGCGTATTGGCAAGTGCGCGGTTGTGGAGATGTCTTTTGAAGAGTTGGAACAGTTATTTAAGTAATACAGTCTATGAAACGAGTATATATACTTATTGCTGAGGGTTTTGAGTGCGTCGAGGCATTGGCCCCAATAGATGTAATGAACCGCGCGGGTGTGGAGCTTAAGCGTGTAGCTGTGGGCGGTAATCTCGATGTTCGCTCATCGCATGGCTTGGTCTCTTTGATGTGTGATATGTTGATTGAGGATGCCGATCTCTCGGATGGCGATGCTATAATCCTTCCTGGTGGTAACCCTGGCTATATCAACCTTCGCAACTCGGAGTTGGTATGCGCTGCTGTGCGTGACTACTACAATAGCGGTCGCTTGGTTGCTGCTATATGTGGTGCACCCACGGTGTTGGCTGCTGCGGGCGTGGCGCGTGGTTGTAGTGTGACTTGTCATACTACCGTTGTTGAGGAGATGGGCGACTATCACTTTGTGGGTGGTTCGGTGGTTGAGGATGCCAACCTCATTACCGCTGCGGGTGCTGGTCTCTCGGTTGATTTCGCTCTCGCCATAGCCGAACGTCTGGTCGATACTGAGACACTCTCTCGTGTCCACCGTGGCATGGAGGTCTAAACTTAATTAGTAATGCGATAATGTAATAGTATAAAAGAAGCGAGGTAGGTGCCTCGCTTCTTTCTTTTATGTCGTTTGGTTACTTCTTTGTTTGTAATCCTTCGTAGGGATTTTCGCCCTCCTTTACCTCTTTATAGAGTAGCCAGTGTGTGCAGTTTATGCCGTTAGGGTTAATCTTGGTGTATACCTGTGTAAATGTCCAGCCGAGAGATTCCATGTAGTTGAGTGCGTCAATCTGTGAGTTGAATACTAGCGTGTCACCATTGTCATCTGCCAATAATTGTGAGGATAGTAGCTTTTGCTTTTGACCAAAGTCGATTTTTACTTTGATGTTTTTGCCTGCGGTTGGATATTCAACAATCTCGCAGAATACTCTACCCTCGGCAAATAGGGTGGTTGTGCAGAGGCACAATGCAATTAAAAGTACAAGTCTTTTCATGGTTGTAAAGTGTTAGTTGTTTGTGTTTTGTTATAACAAAGTTATAAAACAACTGCTATATTTCGTGTTGAGGTCTCTGTAAAACGACATATTTGGTCGGCGAAGTGACAATATCGTGGGGTGAAGTGGACTTGCGTAGAGATTGCCACGCTCATTACATTCGCTCGCAATTACGCTATGGCTAAAAATAGTAGATTCCTACAGTTGTTACACTCCTTCGGAATGACGGACTATGCTATATAATAAATATGGAGTTGCCCGCTTGGACAACTCCATATCCGAATATGTTGTGTTATAGCAATTACTTGCGAACCTCGGCGCCGGCCTTCTGCTCAAGCTGAGTCTGCAAGTTGGCCATTGTGCGCTCAATCTGCTTGTCGTTGAGTGTCTGGTTCTTATCCTCGAGGATGAAGCTCAAAGCGTAAGACTTCTTGCCCTCGGGGAGCTTGTCGCCCTCATATACGTCGAACAACGATACAGACTTCAAGAGCTTCTTCTCTGTTGCGAATGCGATAGAGCGGAGCTGTGAGAATGTGACGTTCTTGTTCACGAGGAGTGCCAAGTCGCGCTTAACCTCGGGGAACTTAGAGAGCTCCTTGAACTGCACCTTAGCCTTCTTAGTCATCTTGATAAGCTGATCGAAGTCAACCTCTGCGAAGTAAACCTCCTGCTTGATATCGAACTTCTTGCGTACCATAGGCGATACGACACCCATGCGTACTACCTCATTAGGACCCTGCTTGAAGACGATAGCATCGCCATAGAGGTCGCACTCGAGGCTCTCTGACTGCAATGCGTAGATGTCTACACCGAAGCGCTTCAATAGGCGCTCCACGATAGCGCGGAGTGTGAAGAACGATGCTGTCTCCTCCTTGCTGTTCCACGAGAGCTGTGTCTTGAGACCTGTAACGGTGATGCCGATGCGGTTGTTCTCGACATACTTAGCCAATGTGTTCTCCTCCGATACCTTCTCCGCAGCGAATGAGTAGCAGTTACCCACCTCGTACATCTTGAGGTTGCCGTTGCGGCGGTTAACATTGAGCTCTACAGCCTCCAACGCGTTGAAGAGCAATGTCTGGCGCATAACGTTGAGGTCCTGAGACAATGGGTTCAAAATCTTTACGCAGCGCTCTGCTGGGTATGATGTCGACTCCTCGTAGTATGAAGCCTTGGTGAGTGAGTTCGACATGATCTCTGTGTAACCGTTTGATGAGAGGAAGTCAGATGCCACATTCTGCAAACGTGCCTTGTCGGGCTTTGGTGCGTATGACAAAGTAGAGTTTACGTGGTCTGAAATTTCGATGTTGTTGTAGCCATATACGCGCAATACATCCTCGATGAGGTCTGCCTCGCGCTGTACGTCTACGCGGTAGGGAGGAACTGCCACTGTGAGCACCTCGCCCTCGCGGCTGAGTACCTTAACATCGAGTGCCTCGAGGATGGTCATGAATGTCTCCTCGGGGATGTTCTTGCCGATGAGCTTGCGAGCACGATCCAATGAGAACTCGAACTCAAAGTCGCGTGCGGGAGTGGGGTTGATGTCGATAATCTCCGATGTGATGCGACCACCTGCCAACTCCTGCATAAGCATTGCGGCACGCTTAAGGGCGTAAACCTGGATGTTGGGGTCGATGCCACGCTCGAAGCGGAACGAAGCATCAGTATTGAGACCGAAGCGCTTAGCAGTCTTGCGCACCCATACGGGGTGGAAGTATGCGCTCTCGATAAATACGTTTACAGTAGAGTCGCTAATGCCTGAGTCCTGGCCACCATATACACCTGCGATGCACATGGGGCGCTCAGCTGAGCAGATCATAAGGTCGTTAGCTGTGAGTGTGCGCTCTACGCCATCGAGGGTCACGAACTTCTCGCCCTCGTTTGCTGAACGTACCACAACCTTGCCACCCTTAATCTTGTCTGCATCGAATGCGTGGAGGGGCTGACCCAACTCAAAGAGAACGTAGTTGGTGATATCTACGAGGTTGTTCTTGGGGTTGATGCCCGCAGCGCGCAACTCGTTCTGCATCCACTCTGGTGATGGGGCAATCTTGCAGTCGCTAACGGTGATGCCTGCGTAGCGGGGTGCTGCCTCAGTGTTTACAACCTCCACCTCGATAGTGCGAGATGTGTCGTCAACCTTGAATCCCTCAACTGATGGGAGCTTGAACTCAACGCGCTCGCCACGGCTCTTGAGGTATGCTGCAATGTCGCGAGCAACGCCGATGTGCGATGCTGCATCTACACGGTTTGGTGTAAGACCGATGCCGATGAGGTAGTCGTCAGCGATGTGGAGATACTCCTTGGCGGGTGTGCCTACCACAGCCTCTGCGGGGAGCTCCATGATGCCCTCGTGGTTGCGACCAATGCCGAGCTCATCCTCTGCGCAGAGCATACCGAGTGACTCAACGCCTCGAATCTTGCTACGCTTAATCTTGAACTCCTCATCCGAGTCGATAGGGTAGAGAACAGAGCCTACAGTTGCGCACATAACCTTCAAACCCTGGCGGCAGTTAGCAGCGCCACAAACAATCTGCAATGGAGCCTCTGCGCCAACGTCTACAGTGGTGATGTGGAGGTGGTCTGAGTCGGGGTGATCCTCGCAAGTGAGAACCTCGCCAACAACAACACCCTTCAAGCCACCTTTGATGGTCTCAATCTTCTCGAACTCCTCGACCTCAAGGCCAAGCTCGGTGAGTATTTCAGCCATGCGCTCTGCCGAAAGATCGCAGTCAAGATAGCGCTTAAGCCAATTAAAAGATACGTTCATAGTTATATTGTTTTTATATTTTTTCGGTTGTAGTGGTTACAATCGCACAAAGATAGCAAGAAATATCGAAATAGTCAAATTCCGATGGTTAAATTTGTGTGGTATCATAGTTGTTAACGCTCTGCTTCTCGGTAGATGTCGCGCAAGCGGTCTGACATGAAGTACTGGAACACGCCACGAAGGAACATATACATCGTGAAGGCCATCCACAATGCGTTGTTGTCGATAAGCCAACCAAGGCCATAGAGAATGGCGAAGAAGCAGACCGATGACCATATCATCGAGTTACGCATGATGCGGCTGCGAGTAGCACCCACCATGATGCCATCCATAACAAATGGCATTGCCGCTGCAAGAGGTATGGCGATAATCCATCCGATATAGTTCTCGGCTACGCTTAGCAATACGGTGCTGTCGCCATGCTCGGAGCTTGCAATAAGCGAGAAGATGTCGCGCCACCAGCCAATGTATACGCCGATGAAGATGAACGACACAGCGAAGCACCAGATGAGACAGAGCTTGATGCAGCGTCGCAAAGAGTGGCTGTCGCGTGCACCAATGAAGCGACCTGTGAGTGCTTCGGCAGCGTATGCAAAGCCATCGTTCATGTATGAGAATAGTGTGAAAAGTTGCAAGAGAATTGTGTTGACCGCCAAGATATTAGCGTCGCCCGTATCAGCTGAAGCTTTAGTAAAGAATGTGTATACTGCAACGAGGCAGAAGGTGCGGATGATGATGTCGCCATTAATCGAGAAGAAACGGCGCATACTGCTGAGATCCATAACCTCCTTTATGCTCACCTTGACCAAGCGTTTGCGGTAGTGCAAAAGAATGACTGCCACCATAACCAAGACGCCTATCCACTGCGCCACAACCGAGGCAAGAGCGATACCCTTTAAGCCCATAGTGTTTGAAACGCTACCACACAATACGCATGTTGTCTTTGTAGAGCCTGCAACGGCAGATAACATGTCAATGCCAACAATAGAGAAAAGATAGCTGCAACCTATGTGTATAATATTGACAAGTATGGCTACAACCATCGGTACTACAGCATTTTGCATGCCCGTAAACCAGCCATTGAATGCGAAAAGTAGAATGCCTGCGGGTACGGCCCAGATGCGGGTGTAGAAATACATAGCAATCATCTCCTGCGACTCTGCGCTACCCGTATCCATAAACCACAACGAGAACTCTCCGATGGGGTATTGCAACGAGAAGGCAAGGATGCCAACGCCAAGTGCCACGATGATTGATCGCCAAAGCATTAGCGAATACTCGCGGTGGTTATCTGCGCCGTATGCCTGTGCCGTGAGACCGCTCGTTCCCATGCGGATGAACGAACAGTTCCAATAGATGAAGTTGAAGATTGTAACACCAATCGAGAGCGCACCAATGGCGAGTGTTCCCTCACCACCACAAGCGCGACTGGCGATGAATGTCGAGGCGATACCCATCAGGGGCACCGTGATATTCGAAATGATGTTGGGTATTGCTATTCTAAGTATCTCTTTGTTCATAGTGGGTGCAAAGTTACTATATTTTTACAAATTTTTAGGCATAGTAATTGCAAAAGAGTTGTAGATCAAAAAAAATGGTTACCTTTGCGCGATTTTTTTATAAAGCATTAATACAGAAATGAAAAACAAGAACACAGACTCAACAGCTAACGTATCACGTTTCGCACGTGACAAGCGTCAGCGAGTAAGCTCTACTGAGCGTGTTGAGCGTACTCCCCGTCCACGCCGTGAGGCTGACAGCGAGGGTAGCCGCGAGTTCCGTACACCTGCGGCAAAGACAGAGAAGCGTACATCGTACAACCCCCACTTCACCGCAGACAACCGTTTGCGCCCCGAGTATGAGCAGCGTCCCCGTCGCAACGAGGATGGCGAGCGTCCTGCACGTGGCTTCAATCGTTCTGATCGTGGTGAGCGTAGCTTTAACCGTGAGGAGCGCAACAACGACCGCGGCTTCAGCCGTGGTGAGCGTTCAGAGCGTCCCGCACGTTCATTCAACCGCCCCGAGCGTGGTGAGCGTAGCTTCAACCGTGAGGAGCGTAGCAACGACCGTGGCTTTGGCCGTGGAGAGCGTACTGAGCGCACAGAGCGTAGCTTCAATCGCGTAGAGCGTGGTGAGCGCGCAGAGCGTCCTGCACGCACATTCAACCGCGATGAGCGCAGCAACGACCGCCCTGCACGTACATTCAACCGTGAGGAGCGTGGTGGCGACCGCCCAGCTCGTACTTTCAACCGCGATGAGCGCAGCAACGACCGTGGCTTCAAGGGTGGTGCAAAGCGCACAGGTGCACCCAAGCGCGATGAGAAGCCTCGTTCATATCCAAAGTTCAACCCCAACCAGTCAACTGGCGAGATCCGTCTCAACCGTTTCATCTCTCAGTCTGGTGTATGTTCACGTCGTGAGGCTGATGATTTCATCCTCGCAGGTGTTGTAACTGTAAATGGTCAGGTTGTAACTGAGCTTGGTACTAAGATTTTGCCCACAGATGAGGTTCGCTTCCACGATGAGAAGCTCCAGGGCGAGAAGAATTTATACCTTGTACTTAATAAGCCCAAGGTCTATGTGACATCTTTGGATGATCCCCACGCAGAGAAGACCGTTATGGATCTCGTGAAGAATGCTTGCACAGAGCGTGTAT
>JAFZGE010000033.1 GCA_017555545.1 Alistipes sp. | reverse complement strand
TTCGTGGCGCCCCAAGTTTCTAACTTTCGAACTCTCCACAACGCCGCAGCCATACTCCACAACGCCCTCGGGAGGTGTTATCTCGGCCTCGATATCGTACCAACCGATATGCTTAAACTCCACCTCGAATGTGGGTTCCTCGACAACCACGTCGTTGCCGTTGTCATCCCCGCCAGTAGGTATATTCTGATTCGCTCTTTCGCATCCCCAAAATGCGATGACGGCGATAGCGAGCACATATATCAACTTCCTCATAGCTTATCTCCTCTATACGTTTAGTTTATAGGCGCTTGGACCTCCATGCAAAGTTATCTATTTATTGGCTATTTTCCAAATCGTGGTCTCAGGATGCGAAATATGTGGAATATTTTTGACCTTTTGTGAAACAAAACGAGGGGGTCGTGCGTATATATGCGTAAGTTTTGGAATAGAAGTTGTAAAGAGAATAAAATTTTTATGCGTCAATTAAAGATTACCAAGTCGATCACCAACCGCGAGAGTGCGTCGTTGGATAAGTATCTTCAGGAGATCGGCAAGGAGGAACTCATCTCCGTAGAGGAGGAGGTAGAACTCGCCCAAAGAATTAAGAAGGGAGACAAAGAGGCGTTGGAGAAGCTCACAAAGGCGAACCTCCGTTTCGTAGTCTCAGTAGCAAAGCAGTATCAGAATCAGGGTCTTAGCCTTCCTGACCTTATCAATGAGGGTAACCTTGGCCTTATCAAGGCGGCAGAGAAGTTCGATGAGACTCGAGGCTTTAAGTTTATCTCGTATGCCGTATGGTGGATTCGTCAGTCAATCCTCCAGGCACTCGCTGAGCAGTCTCGTATCGTGCGCCTTCCCCTCAACCAGGTGGGCTCACTCAACAAGATCAATAAGGCCTTCGCGCGCTTCGAGCAGGAGCACGAGCGTACTCCATCAGCTGAGGAGCTCGCAAATGAGCTTGAGCTTCCAAAGGAGAAGGTTACAGATACACTCCGCGTAGCAGGTCGCCATATCTCTGTGGATGCACCCTTCGCAGATGGCGAGGATAACTCTCTCCTCGACGTGCTTGTAAATGCTGACTCACCCAATGCTGACCGTGGCCTTATCAATGAGTCACTCGCAACAGAGGTTGACCGCGCACTCGAGATTCTCACAGAGCGTGAGCGTGACATCATCCGCTACTTCTTTGGTATCGGTTGCTCAGAGATGACCCTCGAGGAGATTGGTGAGAAGTTTGACCTCACACGCGAGCGTGTACGTCAGATTAAGGAGAAGGCAATTCGTAAGCTTCGTCAGTCGAATCGTGCAGGTATACTCCGCTCATACCTCGGATAATTTAGCGTGATAAGGGGTCATCTGCGACCTCTCAATCAATAGCCAGAATGAGAAATACGCTTAGTATGTCTCATCCTGGCTATTTTCATGTCGAGGCCACATCTAACCCCTTCTGACGCTAAATTGAATTTCTTGTGATAGTGGTGCATCTGCGACTCTTCAATCAAATCCCCGAATGGGATGTACGCCAAGTACTACCCATCGTCGCATTTTTTTTGCCGAGCGTTGCATCTACTACCTTCTCCCGCGAAATTGAATTGCCCGAATCGTCTCTTTGAGTCCCTTTTTGTCTTTTATGTCTCTTATGTTACCCCCCCCATAAAAGCAAAACAACCACCTCGGTTTGAGGTGGTTGCTATTTTCTATATTGCCATTTTACAACGTTCTCAACGAGGGGAACAACATATACAACTGCTCCATCAACGACTCCATGTCGAAGCCATCACGCAAGATCAAGAGGATGGTGTTGTCGCCAGCGATAGTGCCCAGGATCTCGTTGATGCCCTTGTTGTCGATAGGCACAGAGATAGCGCTCGCATAGCCAGGCTTGGTGCTGATGACGCACATATTGCCTGAGAAGGCGATGTCGGTGATGTTGTCGGTAATGTTGGGCGAGATAACGAGGTCGTCACGCGAATTGTTGGGCAATACATATATATAACCCTTCTCCTTGTGAGGTACCTTTGCCACGTGCATATACTTCAAGTCGCGTGAGAGTGTCGACTGAGTAACCTGTACGCCGCACTCCTCGAGGCGCTTGATAAGCTCCTCCTGTGATGATATATACTCAGAGCGAATTATCTTTCGGATGATTGACAATCTCTTCGATTTCTGGTTCATGTTCTCTCGGTTTGAATCGTAATTTCTCATAACTAAACTAAATAGACAGCCAATTTATTGTGCAAATCGTAGTACAAATTTAATATAATTTCCCGAATTACACAAAAAGTGTGTGACTATTTAATGGTTTTATCGCTTTTTTTGTTGCAACATGGTGTGCTCGTGGCGTGGCAGATGTAATTTGGGTGGTAAAAATTAAAAATTGTTAGACGCAAATATTGTATTCTTTAATATTTTACTATCTTTGTCGGCATCAGTCCATGATTTTATTTGCAAAAAGACTAAAACTACTAAAATAATGAGAATGAAAAGACTATTTATGTTGTTTGCCATCGCAGTCTTTGCCTTTGCCTGCGGTGAGAGTGGCGAGACACCCAACAAGGGTGCAAAGCCCGAGATCATTGTAGAGACCCAGGAGCCTCTATGGCTTGATAGCGAGGAGGGTATCTACGAGATCGAGTACTCAATTAAGAATCCTTCAGCAGGCCTGAAGCTCGACGCCAAGGTAAACGTAGACTGGGCGAGCGTCATCGAGATTAGGGATGCTGCCATCTCTTTTATCGTAAAGAAGAACACCGAGGCGGGAGACCGTCGTGGCACTATCCTCCTCAGTTATGGCGAGGCTAAGGCCGAGTTCAAGATCTATCAGCACGTAAAGGTCGATGAGGACTACACAGCTACAACAACCGCTGGTAGTGAATTCACACATTGCGACAACGAGGCGGGCGTACACAGCTATCGTCTTGTGCTCTCGCGTGATGGTGTCAAGGATGACGGCTCGTTCTACGCAAGTTCACGATACTATGTCTTTGACCTATGCGCAAAGGAGGTAGTGTCGAAGGAGGAGGCATCTGCAACAATTCCCAATGGCACATATAGCCTTGTATCTACAGGCGAGCTGCGTGATCGCGCTATCAACTATATGTATAGCTACTTCTCGTACATGGGCGAGGAGGTAGGTTACGCCGATGCGGAGGTTGTTGTTGAGGATGGCAGAGTAGTGGCAAACGTAGCCCTCGCAAATGGCGAGAACCACCGCGTGGAGTATATTGGCTCGCTCGAGATTCCCGTCTACAACGCTACTGTAACTGAGGGTCTTAGCACATTGACTGGTAGCCATACGTTCAACATCGAGGATGGCGTCTTTGTGGGTGCTTTCGTTGGCGATTTGATGTATAACGGCTGCAACACTTGCCAGGTCTTCATGTATGAGTATCTCGACCCCATCACAGGTGAGGAGCGTGGCGACCAGTTCCAGATTGACTTGCAGCTCCCCGCAGGTAGTCGCGATGTATGTGGTACATATACCCATGGCACAACGGCGGGTCACTTCATCCCTGGCTCGGCTGAGGACTTGGGTGGTCAGTATATGCAGCAGAATAGCTGGTATATGACAGCGGGTTATATCGATTTCGCACCCCTCGTACGTGGCACTATCAAGGTGGAGAAGGAGAGCGATACGGTCTACATCTTCACTATTGATACTGTGGATGATAGGGGTAACGCAATCAAGGGTATGTTCCGCGGTAGCGGCGAGTTTATCGACTGGTAAAAGTCTTAATTGCCAAAATAAAATAGATGCGGTCTCCGCTCGGCATGTGGGTGCTGGGCGGAGATTGTTTTTTTTATGCCTGCTCTGCTCTCGGTTGGTATAAAAGGGCTATTTGTGCGTAGTTTCATGGTTTTACGTAGTAAAATATTGCAAATAGCGGGAATATTCGTATATTTGTGCGATTTTGAGGTATTGTTCGTTTGGCGACTGCAATACCCGTGTGTTGGAAATAACTAAATTATTAATAACTAACTAAAAACAATTAACCATGAGAAAACTTTTTTCTTTGTTGAGCGTTGCTCTTGTAGCACTCTTCGCTGTTGGTTGCGAGACTCCAGGTGAGGGTACAACAGGTGTAACATTCGATTTCCAGAACGAAAAGACTACAACGAACACAGTCTCTGTAGACGTTGTTCCCTCTGACGACAGCGTGATGTACATGGCATGTGTTGTTGAGGCAGTAACCATCAGCGACCTCGTTGATGCTGCAATCATTGACAAGTTCCTCGGCGCTGAGGGTATCACAATCAAGAAGGGTGCTACAACCGTAACTGCAAACAGCCTCAAGGCTGATACAGAGTATGTTGTTATCGCATTCGCTATCAACGGCAACTCTAAGGTAGCTAAGCACAAGCTCAAGACTCTTCCCGTTCAGGATCCTATCTCTGGTGACAAGTTCGAGGTTGAGATTGAGGTTTCAAACATCAAGGCTACATCTGCTGTGGCAACTGCGAAGCCCAACTCTTCAGCTAACCGCTACTACTTCCGTGTCATCACAAAGATGGAGCTCGACGCATTCGGCATCTACAACAACGACTACCAGATCTTCGAGTACATCATCGAGAACCCCAGCAGCGGCGACTACATCACACAGGGTGAGACAACTCTCAACTGCCGTCTCAACGCAGAGATGGAGTACCTCGCTGTAGCATTCAACTTCGAGAACTGGGAGGCTGTACACAACCAGGAGGAGGATATTAAGCTCTTCCGCTACGCCTTCACTACTCCCGAGGCTCCAGCTGTAGACCCCAACTCATTGTTCGTTTGGGACAACCTCGAGACTACACACACAGGCTTCTCTGTAGACGTATATCCTGCACAGGGCGAGGAGTCATTCTGGGGCTACTACATCTGGACTAAGGCATCTTACGACCAGACATTGGCTCAGGAGTCTAAGGCAAACATCGTTATGCGTAGCTACTTCGGTCTCAACAACATCGGCGTTGAGCAGGGCTACGACTTCGGTACATTCATCAAGCAGTATCTCGGTCAGACAGGTTCTTCAACCGTTATCAACTACGAGCCTTTGAAGAACGATACAGACTACGTTCTCGTACTCTTCTATATGGATCCCGAGGTTAGCGATCCTACCGATGTTTACGACTACAACTACGTTGCTATCGACATCCACACTAAGGCTCCATCAGCAGATGCTGCTGCATCATTGCAGGTTGCTGAGCCTGTAATCGTTAAGAACGGCTTCAAGTACGATGTTCAGTTCCTTGTAAAGACTGATGACAAGGCTGTAGATTTGCTCGTAGGTGCACAGCTCTACGCTAACTACGACTTCGCACAGTACTGGGATCCCAACGACTGGTCACAGATCCAGGCATTCTTCCTCTTCCGTAAGTCAGTAGGCGCTGAGACTTTGGCTGCTGCAAAGACTTCTGAGGGTGCTAACGTAGCATTTACAGGCGTAGACAAGGACGACTACGTATTCTTCTTCGAGGTGCTCAATGCTGAGAACACTGCTACTCAGTATGCAGTTCGCGTGACACCTTCTATGTTCGAGAACGCACAGTAATTTAACAACTATTTAGGCTATGAAAAAGCTTTTTGGTTTGTTCGCAATCCTCTCGCTCGCAGTAGGCTTTACTGCGTGCGAGGAGGTTCCTGTAGAGCCTGGCAACTATGACGTTGCTATCTCAGCAAACAAGACAGAGATTGTGGCTAACGGCTCTGATTCGGTATCTTTCGAGGTTACAGTTGACGGTGTGGTTACAGTTGACGGCGTGCAGATTATCTGCCTCAATAATAACTCTGTGCTTGGCAACGACTTTAAGACTACCACTGCTGGTGAGTATCGCTTCGCTGCGGTATACAAGGGCATAAAGTCTAATGAGGTTGTGGTTAAGGCTACCGCTTTGAAGAAGGAGATTGTGCTCTCAGCAGATAAGGCTGAGATCGTTGGTGATAACACCGACACCGTAACCTTCACCGTGACTGTTGATGGCGAGGATAAGACTGCAGAGTCTACAATCACCATCGTAAACTACGGTACTGCACTCGAGGGTAACACCTTCGCTACAGACGTTGCTGGCGAGTTCATCTTCCAGGCACGCTACGACGGTGAGAACTCTAATCAGGTAATCGTGAAGGCTACTGGCGTTGAGACTCCCGTACAGAAGAACCTTACCCTCACAGCCTCTGCTATCCGTATCAAGGCTGATGGCACAGAGACTGTGACATTCAAGGCTATGTATGGCGAAGATGATGTAACTGCTACATGTACTATCCAGACAACAAATGGCCTTGTTGTAGAGAATGCTGCATTCTCTACAACGGAGGTTGGTACATACAACTTCTACGCTCTCTACGACAATACACGCTCTAACACCGTTAGCGTTGACGCCTACGATCCCGAGATGGTTGCAGACTACGAGATTGGTAAGATCTACGACATCTTCGGCACAAATGGTGTTTGCTACGCGCTCAAGACCGACAAGCAGGGCAACATGTGGGCATACTTCTTCTCTATGGATGAGGCATACTTGCAGTGGTCTACAGAGAACGTATGGTGCAACTGCGGTAGCGACAAGGGCGCATGGAACACCTACGATCCATTCGATCCTCGCTACTCGTACGCTGATGGCGGCGTTCGCGACATCAGCAACTACCCAGCATTCAAGTGGTGTATGGACCATGGCACTGATTGGTTTATGCCCTCTTCAACTGAGCTTCAGTGGATGTGGGATGCTGTAAGCGGCGGTACTCACGACTTTGACTGCGACACAATGAAGGCTTACAACAAGCTCCTTACCGACAACGGTGGTGATCCCTTCGAGGAGACTTACTATTGGTCTTCTAACGAGACTTCGGAGGACATGATTGAGCTTATCGCCTTTATGTCTGACAGCGTTGTATGTCTCGAGCCTTACAAGACCAACAAGTACAACGTACGTGCTGCATACCGCATCATGTTGTAATTTCTTGTGATAGTGGCGCATCTGCGCCGCTTCAATCAAAACCACCAATGGGACGTACGACAAGTACTACCCATCGGTGGTTTTTTTATGTCAGCGCCACATCTGCACCACTCTGACAAGAAATTGGGAGGGCTAATCATGGTTGTAATTAGGGTGTTTAAGGCGTTTAAGGAGCTTTTGGGATAAGCTCCATATATTCCCTAAATTCATTAAACTCTCTAATTGCCATTCTCCAAAATTTTCGCTATCTTTGCACATATGAAAAAGAGTGAATTTTCCTTTATAGGCGACATTGCCAAGACCTTTGGTTCTCTGCCCCACAATGGCTTTGAGCCAATAGGTGACGACTGCACCGTGCTCGACATGGGCAGCGACGCCCTCGTTATATCTACAGATATGCTTGTCGAGGATGTACACTTCATGCGTGGCGCATCATCGCCCGAGGAGGTGGGCTATAAGTCGCTTATGGTAAACATCAGCGACGTGGCTGCTATGGGTGCAACGCCCACTGCCGTGCTCCTCTCTTTATCTCTCTCAGAGGCTACGCAGGGTGAGTGGGTTGAGGGCTTTATGCGAGGCTTTTACGAGGGTTGCGAGAAGTATGGCGTAGCGCTCGTAGGTGGCGACACCACGGCATCACGCGACTAGGTTTGTTTCAATGTAGTCGCCATAGGTAGCGCTCCAAAGGCCAACATCAAGCGTCGCTCGGCCGCAAAGGTTGGAGATCTCATCTGCGTAACGGGCAAGCTGGGTGCTTCATCTAAAGGTCTAGTGGATATCATGTTTGGTGATCTCAACACTGCTGCTGCGAAGGTGCATCGCCGTGCTCAGGCGCGCATCGAAGAGGGTAAACTTCTCGGTGAATGCGACGCCGTACACGCCATGATGGATATTTCTGACGGTATTGCATCGGACATCAAGCATATCATGGAGCAGTCGCACGTAGGTGCTGAGATATATCTTGAGTCTGTGCCTACGGATTACGATATTCGCTTTGCAACAACGGGTGGCGAGGACTACGAGTTGCTTCTCACGATAGATCCCAATGCATTTATGGAGGTTGCCGAGGCGATACGCACAGCAACGGGCACACCCCTTACAGCGATTGGTCGCATTACGGAGGGTGGCGAGTTAGTGTGGTTTGATAATGGAGCACCCGCAGAGATAGAGTTGCAGGGATTTACTCATTTTTAGTTAGCATACCTCTCAATAGAGATACACCCTCGCGAAGGGCACGCAGACGAAGTGCCCATGCCATGGCGAGGTATACAACTGCGCCCGCGCCAATCATGGTGCAGAGGCGTAGAGCGATGTGCATAGATGCGATATAAGGTGCGATGTAATGTAGTGCACCGAACATTAGTGATGCCACAATAAACGATGGCGCAATGGTGCGCAGCAGCGAGGCAAAGGTAGTCTCCATATATCGCATTGCAACACCCGTATTAAGCACAAACTCAACAGCCGCCATAGCCATCATGCCCCAGGCGATAGCCTCGACGCTCTGAGGGATGGTATAGCACAATAGAGCCGTCATAATCACGCGCTTAATAATCTCGAGGCGCACGATAACCTTGCCGTCGCTCTTTGTTTTGAGCACATTATACGACACAATGGCAAGCGGGTAGAACAATCCCGAGAGCGCCAATATCTCAAAGTAGGGCACTGTGGGCATCCACTTCTCGCCCAGGAGCAATCTGAACATATCGGGGGCGATAGCCACAAAGCCGAGCATAACGGGGAATATAATAAAGCCAAGGAGTCGCTCGATGCGTAGGTAGCCCTCAGCAAACTTCGTTTTATCATCCGAAATCTTCGACAATGCGGGGTAGGTGACACCCTGCACCGCCTGCACAGTAGATGTAACGGGCAGATCCTTTAACTTCTGCGCCTGAGAGTAGTAACCGAGCGTAGATGTAGTGTGCATCTTGCCGATAAAGAGCTGCGCAATGTTGTTATATATGGATGCTATAAGGTCTGTGGCGAGTAGGCGTAGGCTAAAGGGAGCCATGGCCTTGATTGCTGCGAAGCTAAAGCGTGCAGAGGTGCGCCAGCGGCGTATATACCAGAAGGCCGCGGCCTTGATGCCCATCATAAGCAGGCGCTGAGCCACAAGGCTCCAGATGCCGCAGCCCATGACCGCCATAACGACAGCTACGACGCCACTAATGAGCGAGGCAACGAATACAATCTTCGAGAGGAGCGCGAAGCGGAACTCGCGCGTGTACATCACCGTCTGCACCACGCAGAGCGAGTTGATGGGGAGCACCAAGAAGAGGACGGGTGCTATCGTCCAAATTTCTGGGGAGTCGTAGAGACTCGCGATAGGGTATGCTGCGGCGGTTAGAATGCCATATAGAACCAGCGATACCACTATATTAAATATAAGTACCGAGTGGTACTCCTCCTCCGTGGGGTTGTGCTTGCGGATGAGCGTCTGCGAGAAGCCGCTGTCCACGATAGCCAATGCCACCGAGGTGAAGAAGGTCATGATGGCCATGACGCCAAAGTCGGCGGGGGCAAGCTGTCGTGCCACGACGATGCTCACCACCATCTGCACAACCATAGAGAGGAGCTTCTCGCTGAAACTCCACGCTACGCCCTTTGCCACCTTATGTTCCAACTTCGACTCTGCCATACGGCACTAACCAATGATATGCTCCACCGCCAAGCGATAAGACTCCATGCCGAAGCCCATAATCGAGCCCTTAGCCACGGGAGCGATGAGTGATACATGGCGGAACTCCTCGCGCGCAAGGATCGAGGAGATATGCACCTCGATGACGGGCACGCTGATAGCCGCAATGGCATCACGAATAACGACTGAGGTGTGGGTGTAACCGCCCGCATTGAGAATGATGGCGTCATAGCGGCCATCAGCCTCCTGGAGCTTGTCAACAATCTCTCCCTCGATGTTCGACTGGTAGTAGTCGAGCGTATGTGCCGAGTAACGTGCGCGAAGAGCTCCGAGGTAGTCCTCGAAGCTCTCACGTCCGTATATCTCGGGTTGGCGACGCCCCAATAGGTTGAGGTTCGCACCGTTGATAATTAATATATTCATCGCATCTATTATATTAGCGCAATGCCATATCAAGATAAATTAGTACTCCTTGGCTACTGTCTCGCCCTTAAGAACGCGAAGTGCATTCTCAGCCAATGACTCGAGCTCGTTCTCGCCAGGGTAGATCTTGATAGGAGCAAGGAACTTACAGTAGTCAACGATGATGTCGTTAACGCAGTCGTTCCATGCGATACCACCAGTAAGAAGGATAGCGTCAACCTGACCCTTCAATACTACTGCCATCTCGCCGATGAACTTAGCGATAGAGTATGACATAGTGTCGAGCATAAAGCGTGCCTCCTTGTCGCCACCAGCTGCGCGTACCTCGTTCAACTCCTGAACGTTGTTGCAGTTTACGTGGTCAACCAAACCACCCTTACCTGCCAAGAGCTTCTTGATCTCACCCTTCTCATACTTGCCTGAGAAGCAGAGGTCTACCAAGTCGCCTGCAGGCAAAGTACCAGCGCGCTCGGGAGCGATAGGACCGTCACCATCCAATGCGTTGTTGGTGTCGATAACGCGACCCTTGCAGTGTGCTGAAACTGAGATGCCACCACCCATGTGTACAACTACGAGGTTGAGATCCTCATAAGGACGACCTACCTCCTTAGCGTAACGGCGTGCGATAGCCTTCTGGTTCAATGCGTGGAAGATAGAGCGACGTGGGCACTCCTTAAGACCGCTCACGCGAGCCATATCCTGAAGCTCATCAACAACAACGGGGTCTGCGATGTATGCCTCAACACCTGCTACATCAGCGATGCGGCGTGCGATGAGAGCACCGAGGTTGCTGGCGTGCTGACGCTTAGGTGCCTTGAGGTCGGCAATCATAGCCTCACCTACGCGGTAAACACCACCCTCGATAGGACGCATAAGACCACCACGGCCGATAACAGCGTCGAGCTCCTCGAGCTTGATGCCGTCATTCTTAAGAGCCTCGAGGATGATCTCCAAGCGCCAGTCAAGCTGGTCTGCAACAGACTCGAAGCGAGCGATCTCCTCAGCAGAGTGGCTCAACTTGATTGTCTGTACCTGCTCCATATCGTGGAACAACGCTACCTTAGTAGATGTTGAACCAGGATTGATGGTTAGAATTTTGTATGCCATAATTAGTGTTAATCAATTTAGGTGATTGAGACTATTTTGCTGACAAGCAAGCCAAAGCGATAGAGTACAACTTAGTCTTAGTTGAGTCGCCGCGTGAAGTCAATACGCAAGGAGCAGTAGGACCTGCAACCATAGCTGCCAACTCAGCACCACCGAACTTAGAGCAAGCCTTGAAGAATACGTTACCAGACTCGAGGTTGGGGAACAACATACAGTCTGCGTCACCTGCAACGGGACCAGTAAGCTTCTTGATCTTAACGCTCTCCTCGTCGATAGCTACGTCGAGTGCCAAAGGACCCTGGAACAAAGCGTTGCCAAGCTCACCTGCCTGACCGAGGTCAGAAAGCTCCTTAGCCTCAACTGAGCTAACTACCTTAGGAAGCAACTGCTCGCTGGGTGCCAACAAAGCTACCTTAGGCTGCTCGATACCGAGGTTGTTTGCAGTAGCGATGAGGTACTTTGCAATCTGCTTCTTCTGCTCCAAAGTTGGGCAAGGAAGAACTGCTACGTCGCTGACAACCAAAAGCTTGTGGTATGCGGGAACCTCCAATACAGTAACGTGGCTCAAAACAGTGCCTGCGGGCAACAAACCCCACTCCTTGTTCAAGATACCGCGCATGTACTTGTCAGTAGGAACAACACCCTTCATCAAAACGTCGTACTCACCGTTGTGAACAGCCTTAACTGCAATCTCAACAGCCTTTACGTCCTCAGACTCAGCGATGATAGTGTACTGGCTCATGTCTACGCCCTCAGCCTCGCAAGACTTCTTGATCTCCTCGGGATCACCAACGAGAGTAACGTCTGCCAAACCAGCCTTGATAGCCATATCGGTTGCACCGATAGAGTGAGTATCCTGACCGTATGCAACAATCATCTTCTTCTTACCACGTGCCACCGCTGCAGCTACGAGCTCATCCAAATGCTTAATCATAATAGTTTTAGATTTTATTTTGTTTGTGTTTTAATTCTAATGTAGTCACAAATTACTTTACCAAACGGTAAGTATCCTTTGCAATAACAAGCTCCTCATCTGTGCAGATTACGGCAGCCTTAACGCGTGAACCCTCCTTAGAGATCTCGTAGTCAGTACCACGCTTGCCACGGTTGCGTACAGCGTCGAACTCGAGACCCATGAACTCCATGTTCTGGAGAACGTACTCACGAACCTCAGGTGAGTTCTCGCCAACACCACCAGTGAAGATTACGAGGTCAACACCACCCATCTCAGCAGCGTACTCACCTACGAACTTCTTGATGCGGTTGCCGTACATGTCGCGAGCGATGATAGCGCGCTCGTTGCCCTCATCGTATGCAGCGTCGATGTCACGCATATCGCTTGAGATGCCAGTAAGACCCTGAACACCTGACTTCTTGTTGAGCATGTTGTCGAGCTCAGCCAAAGTCATACCCTCCTTCTGTGCGATGTAAGTAGCAGCGCTAACGTCCATAGAACCAGCACGTGTACCCATTACCAGGCCATCGAGAGGTGAGAAGCCCATTGATGTATCGAATGACTTACCATTCTTGATAGCTGTTACAGATGCGCCGTTACCGATGTGGCAAGTAACGATCTTAGAGTTCTCGAAGTCGAGGCCGAACATCTCAGCACCTACGCGAGCAACGAACTTGTGGCTTGTGCCGTGGAAACCATACTTACGAACGCGATACTTCTCGTAATACTCGTAAGGTACAGCGTACAAGTAGTTGATTGCGGGAATAGTGTGGTGGAATGATGTATCGAATACAGCAACCTGCTTGATGCCAGGAAGAACCTTCTCCATTGAGAGGATACCCTCGAGGTTTGCGGGGTTGTGCAAGGGAGCGATAGAGTAGAGTGACTCGATCTTTGCCTTAACCTCATCATCAACGAGGCAGCTGTCAGTGAAGAACTCACCACCGTGTGCTACGCGGTGACCAGCAGCCTTAAGCTCGTCGAGAGACTTGATTACGCCGTGCTCGGGGTTTGTCAACGCGTCGAGAACGAGACGGATACCTGTTGTGTGATCTGGAATTGGGCAGTGAAGCTCGAACTTATCCTTACCCTGGGGCTTGTGTGTGAGGTCACCCTCAGCCAAACCAATACGCTCTACAAGACCTTTGGCCAAGAGAGTCTGAGACTGCTCCATTACATCGAGTACCTGGTACTTAATCGATGAACTACCGCAATTGAGAACTAGAATTACCATAGCTTTGATATGTTTTTTGTTGTTAATGTATCCAATAGTGTATGGCACAAAAAGAGGTGTGCCTTGAAAATCTCAACAAAGATACGAAAATTGCCACGACTTTCCAATAAATATAATAGATTTTTTTTACGCTAATTTTTTCACCCTAAAATCGTGTCGTTTTTTATGGTTTTTGAGCGTGGCTAAATGGTTTTATGGATGTGCGACATATGGTGTAAAACATGGTCTATATTACGCATTGTAATGTTGGTGGTTGGGGTGCGATGGCGAATAAATAGTGTAAGATGCTTTTTTCTTTGAAAAAGATTTGTTATCTTTGCACGAACTATGTGCGCGGCGCGTACATTTGAAATCAATTTAACACTAAGACTACGATGGCTACCGAAAAAATCAACCTTACGGCTCCTGAAGGGCCTGTCGGCACTATTGCCGAAGATGCGCAGATGACTTCCGATGTTCAGAACACTACGATTGAGACTAGCATGAGCGAGACCTTCGCAGATGAGGAGGCGGCGCTTGCTGCCGATGAGGCGGGTCTCGACATGGGTGAGGCTACAAGCGAAGA
Organism: Alistipes sp.; assembly: GCA_017555545.1. GTDB lineage: Bacteria > Bacteroidota > Bacteroidia > Bacteroidales > Rikenellaceae > Alistipes. Next base: position 16,119 of record JAFZGE010000033.1, on the reverse strand, counting down.
GGAGGAGGCTCCCGCCGTGGGAGATGATATCTCGGGCTTGAGCGAGGCGGAGCTCGTTACGTTGTTTGCCGCAAAGATTGAGTCGGAACCAGTTCAGACATTGCGTCCGATTGTTGAGGCCATCAAGATAGCACTCTATAAGCAGCATCGTGCAAAGGTTGACGCCGAGAAGCGTGCCTTTGTTGAGGCTGGTGGCGATGAGGCGGCGTTTGTACCCTCGGTAGATGAGGATGAGGTGCGCTTCAAGGAGCTCTTCGCTGTTTACCGCAACGAGCGTGACAAACATATCGCTATGCTCGAGGCAAACAAAGAGGAGAATCTCAAAATTAAGCTTGCCATCATCGATGAGTTGAAGGAGTTGATCAACTCGGAGGAGAATATCAACACAACGTTTGCGCGCTTCAGAGAGTTGCAGCAGCGTTGGAAGGAGGCGGGTCTCGTTCCCCAGCAGAATGTCAAGGATGTATGGGAGACCTACAACCTCTACGTTGAGAACTTCTATAACTACATCAAGATTAACCGTGAGTTGCGCGACCTCGACCTTAAGAAGAACTACGAGGCTAAGCTCGCCCTCTGTGAGCAGGCTGAGGAGTTGGCTCTCGAGTCGCAGATTGTTGAGGCCTTCCGCAAGTTGCAGAAGTTGCATGATGAGTGGCGTGAGACTGGCCCCGTGGCTATCGAGTTCAAGGAGTCGTTGTGGGAGCGTTTCAAGGAGGCGTCAAGCCGCATCAACAAGCGCCATCAGGAGCACTTCGAGACTTTGAAGTCGGAGCAGATGAAGAACCTCGCTTTGAAGCAGGAGTTGTGCGAGAAGACCGAGGCGCTGCTCACACGCGAGATCCTCACTCGTAAGGATTGGAACAAGGCGTCGGAGGAGTTGCTCGAGATTCAGAAGGTGTGGAAGACTATCGGTTTCGCACCCAAGAAGGATAATAACCGCATCTATGAGCGTTTCCGTAACGCTTGCGATAAGTTCTTTGAGCTTAAGCGTAACTTCTACGCTGGCGTGAAGAACGAGATGGAGCACAACCTCGCATTGAAGCAGGAGCTCTGTGCCGAGGCTGAGGCATTGGCCGTATCGGAGGATTGGAAGCACGCAACAGATGAGCTCATCGCGCTCCAGGCACGCTGGAAGCAGGTGGGTCCTGTGGCACGTCGCCATTCGGATGCTGTGTGGAAGCGTTTCCGCGCTGCATGCGACAAGTTCTTCGAGCGTAAGTCGGCACACTTCTCATCTGTAGACTCTGAGCATGAGCAGAACCTTAAGCTCAAGCTCGCCCTTATCGAGGAGATGAAGGCGGCAGATGTCAAGGCGGGTGGCTTCGAGATGGTCAAGGAGTTCCAGCGCCGTTGGAGCCAGATTGGCTTTGTGCCCATCAAGCAGAAGGATGCTTTGCAGAAGGAGTACAAAGCGATTGTTGACGGTATGTTTGCTACACTCCGTTCATCGGAGCGTGACCGCTCTATGAACCGCTTCAAGGAGCGCGTGTCAAACATGAAGGGTGGCAACCAGCTTCGCTCGGAGCGTGAGCGTCTATACAACAAGATCAAGCAGATGGAGCAGGACATCGCCTTGTTGGAGAACAACATCGGCTTCTTCTCCAAGTCGAAGAATGCCGAGGCGTTGATTGCTGATGTGCGCGAGAAGATTGCACGCTCGAAGCGCGACATGGCAGAGCTTATCGAGAAGGTACGCCTTATTGATGAGCAGGAGGCAAAATAAAACTGTAGAAAAATAATTGTAATTTAATGAGTATATAGAGTGCACGCCTTGTCGGGTGACTGGCGGGTGGTGTGCTCACAAAATTTAAGGTTATGAAACTATCTAAACCAAAGTACATTTTCGTTACCGGTGGTGTTGCATCTTCACTTGGTAAGGGTATTATCTCAGCATCTATCGCACGTTTGTTGCAGGCACGTGGTTACTCTGTAACTATTCAGAAGCTCGATCCCTATATCAACGTTGACCCCGGTACGCTCAACCCCTATGAGCACGGCGAGTGTTATGTTACCGAGGATGGCACAGAGACCGACCTCGACTTGGGTCACTACGAGCGTTTTACATCTATCCAGACCACTAAGAACAACAACGTTACTACAGGTAAGATCTACCAGTGCGTAATCGAGAAGGAGCGTAGTGGTGAGTTCTTGGGTAAGACCGTACAGGTTATCCCCCACATCACCGATGAGATTAAGCGTCGTGTGCAGTTGTTGGGCGCAACAAAGAAGTACGATGTCATCATCACCGAGATTGGCGGTACTGTAGGCGATATCGAGTCTTTGCCCTTCATCGAGTCTGTACGTCAGTTGCGCTACCAGCTCGGCTACCAGAACACCGTTTTGGTACACCTCACACTCATCCCCTACATGGCGGCATCGGGTGAGCTCAAGACAAAGCCCACACAGCACTCTGTTAAGGAGCTTCTCTCATACGGTTTGCAGCCCGACGTTCTCGTACTCCGCTCGGAGCACGACCTCAGCCAGGATTTGCGTCGTAAGGTAGCACTCTTCTGTAACGTTGCTCCCGAGGCTGTTGTTCAGTCTATCGATGTTCCTACAATATACGAGGTGCCTTTGCGCATGCGCAAGCAGAACCTCGATGGCGTATTGCTCGAGAAGCTCGGCTTGGAGGTAGATCAGGAGCCCGATCTTACAGAGTGGGAGGCATTCGTAGAGCGCATCAAGAACCCTAAGAGCGTCGTAGACATCGCGTTGGTTGGTAAGTACACAGAGTTGCCCGACGCATATAAATCTATCAGCGAGTCATTCATCCACGCAGGTGCAGTACACGGCGTAAAGGTTAAGTTGCACTACGTAAACTCTGAGCGCCTCACAATCGACAACGTTAACGAGTATCTCGGCAAGATGTCGGCAGTTATGGTTGCTCCTGGCTTCGGTAACCGCGGTATCGAGGGTAAGTTGGTTGCTGTACGCTACGCTCGTGAGAACAATGTTCCATTCTTCGGTATCTGCCTCGGTATGCAGTGTGCCGTTATCGAGTTCGCGCGCAACGTCCTTGGCTGGGCAGATGCTAACTCAAGCGAGATGGAGCAGACTAAACACGCCGTTATCGACATCATGGAGGAGCAGAAGAAGGTTACTGCAAAGGGCGGTACTATGCGTCTTGGTGGCTATCCTTGCCACTTGGCAGAGGGCTCACGCGTACGCGAGGCTTATGGTGCTGAGAACATCGTTGAGCGTCACCGTCACCGCTATGAGTTCAACAGCCACTTCTTGGCAGACTTCGAGGCTGCAGGTATGAAGGCTACAGGTCTCAACCCTGATACAGGTTTGGTTGAGGTTGTGGAGATCCCTGCACACCGTTGGTTCGTTGGTGCTCAGTATCACCCTGAGTATCGCTCTACAGCGGCAAATCCTCACCCATTGTTCGTGCGCTTCGTAGCTGAGGCTCTCAAGTATCGCGATGAGCAGTAGTTGGGTGTCGACGGATAATATATTATAAAGTATATCGTTATAAAAAGACTAAAAAACTAATTTGTAACCCTTCGGGGATTTGAGATGAATAAGAATACGATTATTGGAATTGCCCTGATGGTAGTCCTCTTTATTGGCTACGGTATCTATCAGGTCAATGTAAGTGAGAAGCAGGCAGAACAGCAGGCTAAGTATGAGCAGGCGCAGGAGAAGAAGAGAGCCGATGAGGAGGCTAAGGCTGCTGCGCTCAAGGCTGAGGAGGAGGCAATGACCGCAGAGATGAGGGCAGAGCGTGACTCTATTCTTGCTGCAGCTGCTGAGCTCGATAGATTGAATTTGCATGGTGCTACACTCCTTGCCTCGTTGCAGGGTGAGTCTGAGCCCTTCACACTTGAGAACGACCTCCTTGCTGTTACGTTTGACAATAAGGGTGGTATCATCACCGATGTGGAGCTCAAGAACCACTTCAAATATGCTGAGGGCGAGCGTACTGAGCGTGTTAAGTTGATGGTTCCTGGCACAGCGGCCTTCAACCTCAAGCTTAAGAACGAGGGTAGCAGCAAGAGCGTTAAGAGTGGCGACTACTACTTTACTCCTACTGTAGAGACTCTCGAAGAGGAGAAGGGTCATCGCGTGACTATGAGATTGCAGCTCGATGCTGAGTCATACGTAGAGTATGTCTACACCTTGCACAACACAGGCGATGCAAGCCGTGACTACCTCATCGACTTTACGCTTAACCAGCAGGGTCTCGACAAGTGGCTCGAGAGCCAGGATAAGATTGCCCTTAACTGGAGCAACAAGAGTGTGAAGAATGAGCGTAACTTCGACACTGAGAAGATGGCTACGACTATCGCTTACTGCGAGAACGAGGATGAGAATGTTGACGAGATTGACGCAGACGGTGGCAAGGAGAAGCTCCGCAACCTCGACTGGGTGGCATTCAAGCAGCAGTACTTCTCATCTGCATTCATCGCTAAGGAGCCTATCCACGGCGCACTCAGCTTCAAGACTTCGGAGAAGCGAGGTAAGGACTTCGTGAAGGCGTTCAATGCCGACATCACCATCCCCTTCACTCCTGAGCAGGAGCGCTACGACTTCGCATTCTACTACGGTCCTAACGACTTCACCGTGATGAAGGATGTAGAGTTTGCGGGCAAGGAGACTCATATCGAGGAGGTTATCCCTATGGGTGGCTGGATCATCGGTTGGATCAACCGTTTCCTCACCATCCCCGTATTCCAGTGGTTGAAGAGCTATGGTTTGAACTTCGGTCTTATCATCCTCATCCTCACAATTATGGTTAAGCTCATCATCTTGCCTTTGACATATAAGAGCTATATGTCTACAGCCAAGATGCGTGCCGTACGCCCTGAGCTTGAGGAGATTAACAAGAAGTATCCCAACCAGGATGATGCAATGAAGAAGCAGCAGGCGACAATGGAGCTCTACCGCAAGGCTGGTATCAGCCCTATGGGTGGTTGCTTGCCTCTCCTTATTCAGATGCCTATCCTTTGGGCTATGTTCCGCTTCTTCCCCGCAAGCATCGAGTTGCGTGGTCAGAGCTTCCTCTGGGCTGATGACCTCTCGGCATACGATAGCGTATTGGAGTTTGGCTTCAACATCCCATTCTATGGCGACCACGTGAGCCTCTTCGCGCTTCTTATGACCCTCGCGCTCTTCGGCTACTCATTCATGACATACAAGCAGCAGTCTGCAACAACAGCGGGTCAGCCAGGTGCTGGCATGATGAAGTTCATGATGGTATACTTCATGCCTCTAATGATGCTCTGTGTGATGAATAGCTTCGCGTCAGGTCTCTGCTACTACTACTTCGTATCACAGATCCTTACAATGCTCATCATGTTCGCCATCCGTCGTTCTGTGAAGGATGAGAAGGTTCGCGAGCGTCTTCTTGCAAACGCCTCAAAGCCCCGCAAGAAGTCTAAGTTCCAGGAGCGTTACGAGGAGGCTATGCGTCAGCAGCAGGAGCAGCTTAATCGTGAGCAGCGCCGCATGAGGAGATAATTTCGTACGATAAGGCAGCATCTGCTGCCGCTAACAAAAGTGCCGTCAATGGGATGTACGCCAAGTACTACCCATCGACGGCATTTTTGTCGAGCGTTGCATCTACTACCTTCTCCTACGAAATTTTATCTCTCATGGTGCGCCGTAATTAGCCGACCACTCTAATATAAAACTCTATTGGGCTGGAGAGAGGGGGTGTAGTGAAATTAAGGAATTAAAGGAAATTAAGGAATTTAAGGAGTGGGTATGTTAGTCGCTAATACCTTAAACTCTCTAAATTCCTTAAAATCATTGCCCCTCCCCTTAAACTTTAGCTCTCCTACTCCGCAATCTCCTTGGCGCAGTAGGCTGCTACATTCGAGATGTTGGCAGTAGCTCGGCACTCGTTAATCGTGATGCGAATACGCTCCGCTGCGCACTCCTCAAACTTCAACAACCTCTTATAGCCTATCGTTGTGCCCTCGGCAACGGTGTGCCACTCGCTATCGACAAGTGTCTCGACGGTGAAGCGCTCAACACGCTGGCCACGGCGAATATCCTCCTGTATGAGCACGGTATTAATCCTTTGACCCGCCTCGATTGTATACTCGCGGCAATCGCCCGCCTCGGCGTGCCATGTCTCACTCATATCCGTAACCTTGCTATGTGTAAAGTTCTCGGCGATATAGTTGCCCAATGCCTCGATGCGCTCGGCGTCGATTTCGTGGATCAAGCCGCGTCTGTCGGGAGGAATATTTAGTAAAAGCACCGAGTTGCGACCTACAGAGGTGTAATATATGTCTACAAGGTTTGCGAGTGAACGCACACTATCGTCCTCATAGTCGTGATAGAACCAGCCTGGGCGAATGGATACATCGACCTCTGAGGGGTACCAATAAGCACCCTCAGCCCTTGCGACAAGCTCTCTGCTGCCCAAATCTGATGACATCTCCTCAAGGCCGAGCGCCGCATTTGCCTCGCTACCGCCGACGTGAGATTTAGGGGTATAGGGTGTAGCGCTCCACTCGGTCTCTCTGCCTCGGCCACCCTCGTTGCCTACCCAGCGCACATCATCGCCCATAATAGCCGTTACGGCGTGGGGCTGCAATGTGTTGATCGTAGCAAGGATGCTCTCCCAGTCGTATTCCTGACGCTTGCCGTTAGGGCCCTCACCACATGCGCCATCGAGCCACACCTCATCCACTCTGCCATAGTTGGTGAGTAGCTCGGTGAGCTGCGCGATAAAGAACTTGTTGTAGGCGGGTGAGTCGCCATACGATGCGGCATTGCGATCCCATGGCGAGAGGTAGAAACCAAACTTCATGTCGTGCTTGCGGCACGCCTCGCTAAGCTCGCGCACAACATCGCCCTTGCCCTCACGCCAGGGTGAGTGAACGACGGAGTGCTCCGTAGTCTCGGTAGGCCACAAGCAGAAGCCATCGTGGTGCTTGGCGGTGAGGATAACCATCTTGAAGCCACCCTTCTTGAGTGTTGTAACCCACTGCTCGCAGTCTAAGGCCGTGGGGTTAAAGAGTGCAGGGTCTTCGGTGCCGCTTCCCCACTCGCTATCGGTGAAGGTGTTGATGCCGAAGTGGATAAAGGCCGTGAGCTCCAGCTCCTGCCATGCAAACTGCTTATCAGAGGGCACAACGTGTGCCGCCATATCGATCTTCTGCTCTGCAGTAGCACCCTCAGGGAATGTGACGTGCTGAGTATAATATCTCTGCTTGGGCTGTGTGCAACTCAACAGCGAGAGAGTTATAATTGTTGTTAGTAGTCGTTTCATGGTACAAGATATTTGAATAATGCCCCTAAGGAGTGACCTTTAGGGGCATTATGTCTAACATGAAGTTCTCTTACTTCATCTCTGCGAAGTACTTGTAGAAGTATGGCAGAGTCTCCAAGCCCTTGTCGAACTGGTCGAGGCCATAGCTCTCGTTAGGAGAGTGGATGGCATCCTTCGAGAGACCGAAGCCCAACAAGATAGACTTGATGCCGAGGATGTTCTCGAAACCAGAGATGATTGGAATAGAACCACCTGAGTAGAATGGGAGTGGAGTAACACCGAATGTTGTCTCTACGGCCTTCTCTGCAGCCTTGTATGCTGGTAAGTCGGTAGGCGATACGTAGGGAGCACCACCGTGCAAGAACTCAACCTTAACCTTCACGCTCTTAGGAGCAATACGACGGAAGTGCTTCTCAAAGAGCTTTGCAATCTTCTTGAAGTCCTGGTTAGGCACAAGGCGCATAGAGATCTTTGCGTATGCCTTAGATGGGATAACAGTCTTTGTACCCTCGCCAGTGTAACCGCTCCAGATGCCGTTCACGTCGAGTGAAGGACGGATACCTGTGCGCTCCAAAGTGGTGTAGTCAACCTCACCTGCTACGTCGCCGAGGTCGAGTGCCTTCTTATACTCATCGAGTGAGAATGGAGCCTTGTTCATAGCCTTGCGCTCAGCATCTGTAAGAATGCGTACGTCATCGTAGAAGCCAGGGATGGTAACACGGCCGAACTCGTCAGTGAGCGATGCTACGAGCTTTGCAAGTACGTTTGCGGGGTTGGCAACAGCACCGCCGAACAAACCTGAGTGCAAATCCTTGTCGGGACCCGTTACCTCCACCTGCATATATGTCAAGCCGCGCAAGCCCGCTGTGATAGTGGGGCAGTCGAGACCCAACATAGAGGTGTCAGATACGAGGATGATATCGGCCTTGAGGAGCTTCTTATAGTCAGCGCAGAACTTGTAGAGGCTGGGTGAGCCAATCTCCTCCTCGCCCTCGAGCATGAACTTAACGTTGCAAGGGAGAGTATCTGTTGCTACCATGGCCTCGAAAGCCTTGGCGTGCATGAAGAGCTGACCCTTGTCATCATCTGCGCCACGGCACCAGATGCGGCCATCCTTAATCTCGGGCTCGAAGGGGTTGGTCTTCCACTCATCGATAGGATCCTCGGGCATAACGTCGTAGTGGCCATACACAAGGACAGTCTTTGCCTTGGGGTCGATAATCTTCTCGGCATAAACCACGGGGTTGCCCTCTGTAGGCATCACCTCTGCGCGGTCTGCACCCGCCTTAACGAGCGATGCTGCGAGCCACTCTGCGCAGCGCACCATATCCTGCTTGTGGAGTGATGGCTGAGCGCTGATTGAGGGTATGCGAAGAAGGTCGAAGAGCTCCTCCAAGAAGCGCTCACGATTCTGCTTGATGTAGTCGTTTGCAAGTTTCATAATGGTCAAGTTTTAAGTATATTAATATATGTATTTACGCTTTGCAAATTTGTTCTATTTCGGAAATGAAGCGCTTTGCAAGTGCATCAGCCTCAGCCATTGTTTTAGCCTCGGTGTAGACGCGGATGATAGGCTCAGTATTCGACTTGCGAAGGTGTACCCAGTTCTCTGCAAAGTCAATCTTCACGCCGTCGATATCGTTAACTTTTTCGTTTGAGTATCTGCTCTTTATGGTCTCAAGAATAAGGTCCACGTTAATCTCTGGCGTAAGCTCAATCTTGTTCTTCGAAGCATAGTATGCAGGGTATGTCTTGCGCAACTCCGACATACTCATAGAGAGGCCTGAGAAATAGGTCAAAAAGAGAGCAACGCCCACCAAAGCATCGCGGCCATAGTGTAACTCGGGGTAGATAACACCACCGTTGCCCTCGCCGCCAATCACAGCGCCCGTATCCTTCATCTTCTTAACCACGTTAACCTCGCCAACAGCCGCCGCAGCATAGCTACAACCCTCGTAGCGTGATGTAACGTCGCTGAGTGCGCGCGATGAAGAGAGGTTCGATACGGTGTTGCCCTTAGTGTGCTTCAAAACATAGTCGGCAACTGCCACCAATGTGTACTCCTCGACAAACATCTCGCCATTCTCCATAACGAATGCCAAGCGGTCAACGTCGGGGTCTACAACGATACCGAGGTCGGCACCCTCTTTGCGTATCACTTCCGAGATCTCTGTGAGGTTCTCTGGAAGAGGCTCGGGGTTGTGTGCGAACTCACCCGTTGGGTCGCAGTTAAGCTCAACTACCTCGCAGCCAAGCTCCTTCAACAACGCTGGGATGACTACGCCACCAACAGAGTTTACTGCATCCACCACAACCTTGAACTTGCGCTGGCGCACAGCCTCAACATTTACAAGTGGCAATGCCAACACCTGCTCGATATGTTTAGCGTTGAAGTCCTCGCGACGGATAACCTTGCCGATGTGGTCGATGGTGGGGTAGTCCCACTCCATCTCCTCGGCCATAGCGAGCACCTCCTTACCCTCGGCGTCATCGAGGAACTCGCCACGCTCGTTGAGGAGCTTCAAGGCGTTCCACTGGCGGGGGTTGTGCGATGCTGTGATGATGATACCGCCATCAGCCTTATAGGTGATAACGGCCATCTCCGTACCAGGGGTTGTGCAGAGGCCTACGTTGATGACGTCGACGCCGCAACCGAGGAGTGTGCCCTCGACTAACGAGTCGACCATAGAACCTGAGATGCGGGCATCGCGACCTACAACGATAGTGATGCGCTTGCCAGGATTCTTATCTTTGATAAGGCGTGAGTATGCCGTTGTGAACTTTACAATGTCAATGGGAGTGAGGTTGTCGGCGGGACGGCCACCGATTGTGCCTCGAATACCAGATATGGATTTAATCAGCGTCATATGGTTTAATTATGTTTGTCTTAACTCAAAAAATCGTTCAAAGATTTTGCTATTTCCTACAAAATTATTAATTTTACGCGAATATTAAAAATAAATTGAATATAAATTATTTCGACATATGAGAACAATTCCCTCTTCTGAGCTGATTATCAACGGAGATGGCTCAATTTTCCACCTTCATCTTAAGCCAGAGCAATTGGCCGATATCGTAATTCTTGTGGGCGATCCTGCGCGTGTAGCAATGATTGCCGAGTACTTCGAGACAAAGGAGTGCGAGGTATCCAATCGCGAGTTCCTTACCGTGACTGGTACATACAAGGGTAAGCGCATGACCGTGATGTCAACAGGTATTGGCATCGGTAATATCGATATCTCGGTTGTGGAGCTCGACGCACTTGCGAATATCGATTTCGAGACTCGCCAGGTTAAGGAGAACTTCCGTCAGTTGACACTCGTGCGCCTCGGCACTTCGGGTGCAATCCAGCAGGATATTGAGGTGGGCGAGGTAATCTTCTCGCGCACATCGCTCGGCTTCGATGGTCTTCTCTCATACTATGCTGGCCGTGATGGCGTTTGTGACCTCGCACTCGAGGAGGCATTCTCTGAGCACACAGCATGGGACAAGAAACTTCCTGCTCCCTACTTCGTGAATGCCCACAACGACCTCTTTGAACTCTTCAAGGACTCTACTCGCGAGGGTATCACAATTGCAGCTCCTGGCTTCTATGCGCCTCAGGGTCGCTGGGTGCGCCTCCAGCCACACGACCTCAAACTCACCGAGAAGATCGAGTCTTTCCGCTTTGGTGAGCGTCGCATCACAAACTTCGAGATGGAGGGCTCAGCACTTGCAGGCCTCGCATCGCTCATGGGTCACCGCGCAGCAACCATCTGCACAATCATCGCACAGCGTGTGGCGAAAGATGCTTGCACCGACTACAAGCCATTTGTGCGTCGTATGATTGAGATGGCTTTGGATAAGCTTGCTACGTTGTAATAAGCGGTCGTCTGCGGTATCAAGAATTGGAAATCAAAAAACAAAAATAAAATACAACTAAACTTATGAAATTTACAGTATCTAGCTCAGCACTGTTGTCACTACTCGCAACAACTGGTAAGGTTATCAGCAACAAGAACACACTTCCCATCCTTGACTACTTCCTTATGGAGCTTAAGGGTGATGAGCTCACCGTTACAACCTCAGACCTCGAGACAACCATCATTGGTCACCTCAAGGTTGAGAGCGTAGAGCAGGAGGGTGTGATTGCAGCGCCCGCAAAGCTTATGCTCGACTCACTCAAGGAGTTCCCCGAGATGCCCCTCGAGTTCGAGGTTAACGACGCAACATGGGAGATCAAGGTTAAGTGGACAAGTGGCTCGCTCTCTATCCCTGGCGCAAGCGCTGTCAGCTACCCCGCAATGCCCGCAATCGGTGCAGAGCACAAGGATATCCTCCTCGATGTAGATATGCTCATCGCAGGCATCAACAAGACCATCTTCGCAACAGCTGATGATGAGCTTCGCCCCGTGATGAATGGTGTATACTTCAACTTCGAGCAGGGTAAGCTCACCTTCGTAGCAACCGATGCTCACAAGCTCGTGCGCTCAATGGTTGAGTGCCCCGATGTAGACTTCAATGCATCATTCATCCTTCCCAAGAAGCCCGCAAACCTTCTCAAGGGCGTATTGCTCAAGGAGGAGGAGCCTATCCGCGTGATGTTCGATGCTAAGAACGTGACATTCGAGCTCAAGAATCATAAGCTCGTATGCCGCCTCATCGAGGGTAACTACCCCAACTACAACGCTGTTATCCCCTCTGCAAACCCCAACAAGGTGCTTGTAGACCGTGTCGAGCTTCTCAACGGCATCAAGCGTGTGGCTGTATGTTCTAACCCCACAACAAACCTTATCCGCATGGATATCGCATCTAACCGCATCTCACTCGCGGCACAGGATATCGACTTCTCTGTATCTGCAAACGAGACTATCTCTTGCAGCTATGACGGTAATCCCGTAACCATCGGCTTCAAGTCTACATTCCTCGTTGAGATCCTCTCAAACATCGATACCCCCACCGTTATGATCGAGCTTGCTGACTCAACACGCGCAGGCGTCTTCAAGCCTGTGTACGACGATAAGCACGCAGGTGAGGTGTTGATGCTTCTCATGCCAATGATGATCAACGCATAATTTGTTGTGATAAGGGGTCGATTGCTGCCCCTAACAAAAAATTCAGCAATGGGATGTACGACAAAGTACTACCCATCGCTGAAATTTTCGCCGAGTGTTGCACTCGACACCCTTCTGACAACAAACTTGGGTACAGCCCATCGTCGCCATTTTTGCCGAGCGTTGTAGTTGACCCCCTTCTGACAACAAACCTTAGTCGAAAGGTCATTTAGTGAGATTAGAGAATTTAGGGAGGGTAGGGAGATTGGTGTGTCTCTATCTCGATTCCCTAAGTTCCTTAATTTCCCTAAATTCCCTAAAACAGCAACCATAAACAGCCTACGGACTAAAACTCCAACACTTATGAACCTTAAACTTAAACGTCCCATAATATTCTTCGATCTTGAGACCACAGGTGTCGACACGGCGCATGACCGCATCGTGGAGATCTCGATGGTGAAGATCGAGCCCGACGGTACAAAGCATGTCAAGACACGACGCATAAATCCCGAGATGCCCATCCCTGCAGAGGCGACGGCCGTGCACGGCATCAGTGATGAGGATGTTAAGGATGAGCCCACATTCAAGCAGATAGCAAAGTCGTTGGCTAAGTTCATCGAGGGTTGCGACTTTGGTGGCTTCAACTCCAACCGCTTCGACCTGCCCATGCTCGTTGAGGAGTTCATGCGTGCAGATGTAGATGTAGACTTCCGCAAGCGTAAGTTTGTCGATGTGCAGAACATCTTCCACAAGAAGGAGCAGCGCACACTCGTAGCGGCATACAAGTTCTACTGCGATAAGGATCTCGAGAATGCACACTCTGCCGAGGCCGACACACTTGCTACGTATGAGGTGCTCGAGGCACAAATTGAGCGTTATGGCGACATCGGAGATACTGTAGATGAGCTTGCTGCGTTCTCTACACATAACGAGGTTGTAGACTTCGCGGGTCGCATAGCACTAAACGACAAGGGCGAGGAGGTGTTTACCTTTGGTAAGTACAAGGGTCGCAAGGTTGAGGATGTCTTCCGCGATGAGCCCAGCTACTACTCATGGATGATGCAGGGCGATTTCCCGCTCTACACAAAGAAGGTGATAACAGAGATACGCCTACGAATAAAATAACCACGCACAAGGTTTAACTATTGATGCATAAGATGAAAAGACTACGACTCATACTGGTTGCGCTTGCTGTGATGATTGTGTCGGTGGCGATGGCGACAGAGCCATCGAAGATCACCGTGCGATACCATGGCAAGAGATATTATATCCACCAAGTTAAGGAGGGTGACACGCTCTACTCCCTCGCGAGTGTCTATGGCGTGAGCCAGGAGTCTATAATCGAGGTTAACGGCCTTGAGGGCGACACACTGCGCCTAGGTGATAAGCTCTATGTTCTCTATGGCAATGTGCAGAGCAAGAAGAAGCACTCCGGTCGTGACAACCAAGCCGAGGGCGAGGATGTGCATGTAGTACGCCCTGGCGAGACCCTCTACTCGCTTTCGCGCACCTATGGCATGACAGAGCAGGATATGCTCGAGCTTAATGGTCTCAAGGACCACACCGACATAAAGGCGGGCATGACGCTGCGAGTGAAGGATAACCGCGGCGAGGAGCGCAAGAATAGGGGTGCTGCCGAGGCTGAAGACGTTGAGGCAGAGAGCCTTGAGAGCGTAACAGATAACCCCGTGGGCGAGGAGCGTGCGGAGGATGACCGTCGCGAGGTGCTCGACTCGTTGTATGGCGAGGGCGCGGAGATACTCTTGGATAGTGTGCCTCCAGCACCACGCTTCGAGGCCTTAGCATCGTACATGGAGCTCAGAGCGACGCTCTTGTTGCCCTTCCATGCGCGTAACGAGGCGAAGGAGAATATCGTGGACTTCTACCGCGGTGTGCTCCTTGCGATGGAGGATCTTAAGGCTGAGGGTTACTCCATTGAGCTTACGGTGCTTGATACTAAGCGTAGCACCGAGCATATTGTATCGCTTATCGAGCAGGGCGTGCTCGACACTCAGCTCATCATAGGCCCTGTCTACGATGAGGAGTTTGAGCCCGTGTTGCGCTATGCCGAGGAGCATAGTATCCCCGTGGTGTCGCCATTGCAGTATGTGGCAGACGAGAGCCCCGTGCTCTTTAATATGCCTGCCCCTGCGAGCCTCAAGGGTAACCCCGTTGCTGGCTTGTTGGATGGCAGTCGCGAGGTGGTGACCATCTATGCTATAAACAACGATGCGAACTTCGTGAATGAGGTGCGCTCAATCGCTACAAATACGTCGGAGACGGCGCTCAACTTCCGCTTCGACCGCGGTTCGTTCTTCTATGTTCGCCATGCTGATGGCTCGAGTGGTGCCGAGGTGAACATCGAGGAGTTTATGCGCACCGAGGAGAGTAAGGTGTTTGTGGTTATGGCGCAGTCGGCTACGGATGTAGATCGCATCCTCACAACGCTCTCATCTACAAAGTCTTCTATACGTGGTCGAGGCCTCTCTTATGGCGACTACATGGTTGTGGGTAACCGCGAGTGGCTCAAGATGAGCAGCATCGATCGCGATATCTTCTTCCACAACGATGTTGTCTTTGTCGTGCCCTACTACGCAAACCGCATCGATGAGACATTGCGCCTCTTTGATGCGCGATATGTGACAAGCTTCAACAGCTTGCCCTCGCGCACATCGTACCGTGGCTACGATGCTGCGATGATCTTCTGTCGCATGATGTACGAGGGCTTCGACGGCTTCCTCGACCGCATACATACGCCGCTGACTACGCCCTATCGCTTCGAGTATCTCGACGGCTCGTACACCAATACCAATTGGGTGCGTCAGCACTACCGCCACGACTCAAAAATCGTTGTTGAGTAACACATAGGCAAACAAACATGGCAAATAACAATATAACCTCTCCCATTCCTGAGAAGACCATCGAGCGCTTGAGCGAGTACCGCCGTACGCTTGTCAAGTGTCATGCTCAGGGTATCACACACATCTTCTCGCACGTCTTGGCGGGTATGCACGGCATCACGGCTGTGCAGGTGCGTCGCGACCTTATGCTCATCGGCTTCTCGAGCGATACGAAGAAGGGCTACGATGTAAAGGTGCTCATCGACTTCATTAACAATATCCTCTATAGCGAGCAGCCCATGAATATGGCAATCATCGGCATGGGTCACCTCGGTCAGGCTGTAACGAAGTACTTCAATGGCAAGGGTCTTAAGCTGCGCATCACCGCGGCATTTGATGTCGACCCCAATAAGGTGGGTACAACGATTGATAACATCCCCTGCTACCATATCGACGAGTTCGAAGAGAGGGTAGATGAGTTGGATATAAGCATCGCTATCGTGTCGCTGCCCACGTCGCAGGCATCATCTGTGGTGCTGCCCATCATCAATGCGGGTATTAGAGGAGTGTTAAACTTCACCTCTGCGCCTTTGAACTTCCCTCAGGGTATTGTCGTTGAGAACTACGATATCACAACCCTCCTCGAGAAGGTGGCCTACTTCGTTAAGGTTGCCGAGGAGAGCAACAACTAGTCTCTAATCGCATGTTGCAATACGGCTTCGATATATCGGTAAAACCTCGTCGCGCGGTGGTCACCATAGGCTCGTTCGATGGTGTGCACCAGGGTCATCGTGCCCTTTTGGAGCACCTTAAGGCTATGGCCAAGAGGATGAATGCCGAGAGTGTCGTTGTCACCTTCGATCCGCACCCTCGCATCGCTATGGGGCGCGCCGAGGGCATGCAGCTGCTTACAACCATCGAGGAGCGTGCCCGACTGCTGGAGGATGTAGGCATCGATCGCATGGTTGTTGCCCACTTCGATGATAAGTTCCGCAGTCAGCCCTACGAGAGTTTTGTG
>JAFZGE010000214.1 GCA_017555545.1 Alistipes sp. | reverse complement strand
CTCTGAGATAAAACGCTCCACATCCTCCGCACGCACCTTGCCGTCGTAGTGGGGTAGTGTGAGCACCTTGTGTCCCGATGCCTCTATCGCTCCCGACTCATGCACCGCAATATGACCACTCTCGGCTGCCAGCACACCCTCATGGCGTGCAAGGATGCCGTCGATAGCCGTAGCGTTTGTCTGCGTGCCACCCACAAGGAACATAATCTCAGCATCGGCACAGTCTATCTCCTCGCGTATTAAAGCCTTGGCACGCGCGGTATAGGGGTCGTTACCATAGCCCACGGTGTGCTCGAGGTTTGTCTCGACAAGCCTCTCAAGCACCTTGGGATGCGCACCCGCAGTATAGTCGGAGTTGAAGTATATCATCTGTAGCGTGGTTTAGCGGCAAAAAAGCATAGCCGTAGATGGCGTCTTGCTTACGTAAGTGAAAAACTCCTCGGCGGGGTCGCACATATCTTTCGAAAGCAAGAATGTCTCGCCGTAGAATATCTCGCTGAGGTTGCCATCCTCATCCTCTGCAACGCCAGCAAAGAGGAACATATCCTGGTCATCCATGCTGTAGTACATATCCATTATCTCGGGGTTGTTCGCATAGTCATACATGAGCAAGTCCTCGAGGAAGACCTCATCGTTATACTCTTCGAGCATCCAACCCTCGTACCACCAGAAGTAGAGCTTGTCGGTAGGAATATTGGTCTTTGCCTCTACGATAGCCACGCACTCGCACTCGGCAAGAGATGATGCCCATGAGCTATCAAGCGCGATAACATCAAGGCAGTCAAAGAGTTTTACAATCTCGATGCTCTCGATATAAACGCTACCAGCCTCTGCATCAACAGATGTGAAGCGATACTCGAAAAGGTCGCTTGTGGGGGTGCTACCCTCGACGCCAAATGCCACTACGACATACTCCGTGCCAGGCATAAGGGGAGTCAACATCTCGCTATATTCGCCCTGCAAAACAACGGGATCGAAGCGCTCCATAATGGCAAGCATCGTATCCTGCTGCTCCTCGAATACGGGCAACTGATCCATAGAGAGGAAGACGCATGCATACGATGCCTCATCGTTCGATGGTGTGATTGTGAGCACAGCATCGTATGAGGTGATGTCGGTAACTTTGATGTCCAACGTGAACTTCTCAACGATGGGCTTTTCGGGATCCTCGGGCTGAGGTGTGTCGGGCACTTCGGGGTTATCAATAGGTGTACATGCTGCAACAAATGCTATCGCAGCGAGGGCAAAGATACTCTTGATAGAAAGTCTCATAGACGGGTTATTTATTCGGTTATGTTTAATGCAAAGATAGAAATAAAATTCAAAAAGATGAAAACTTTTGGCGTATAAGTGTGATAACGAGAGGATTTTTTTCTTAACTTTGTCTCTACGTATGTCTCATGGCATGCCGATAATCTTAACCCAAACACTCATGAGCGATATTTACACTATCCAGATTCGCGACAACGTAGAGAGCCTGTTCAGCTATATGGCTGAGCGCACTACGGCCGATGAGTTGGCGCGCATACGCCGCGCATATGACCTTGCTGCAGAGGCACATAGCAGTCAGCGCCGCAAGAGTGGCGAACCCTATATCATCCACCCCATAGCCGTTGCCGCAATCGTTGCCAAGGAGCTGGAACTCGGCGATAATCCCATTATTTCGGCATTCCTGCACGACGTGGTCGAAGATACCGACTACACCGTTGAGGACATCCGTGAGCGCTTCGGCGATGACGTGGCATTCCTCGTTGACACCGTAACAAAGCGCAAAAAAGATAGCTACGAGCACTCGAAGCAGGTAGATAACTATCGCCAGATATTGGAGTCGGTGCATTATGACATCCGTGCGCTCCTTATCAAGCTTGCCGACCGCTTGCACAACATGCGTACGCTCGACAGCATGCGCCCCGACAAGCAGATGAAGATTGCGGGTGAGACCGACTACTTCTACGCACCCTTGGCAAACCGTCTCGGACTATACCACATCAAGACCGAACTTGAGAACTTATCATTCCGCTACCGCTGTCCTCGTGACTTCGCGGTATTGGAGAGTATGCTCGATGCTGAGCGCGAGGCCGACAAACCACGCCTAACACGCTTCACGGAACTTATCGACAAGATTATGGTTGAGAAGGGGCTCGACGTGCGCACCGAGATTCTCTACCGTCGCCCCTACAGCATCTGGCGTAAGATGCAGGCGAAGGGTTGCGACCTCAAGCACGTAGATGGCAAGCACTACATACGTATTATATATCCCGTGTGCGCGGATATGAGCGAGAAGGCGATGAGCCTCCGCATCTACTCTGCCCTCACCGACCACTTCAAGGAGAAGCCAGGAAGCGTAGCAAACTACATCGACGCACCCAAGGAGAATGGCTACCAGAGCTTCCATGTAAAGCTCCTTAGCGAGCAGGGTATATGGGAGGAGGTACACATCTCCTCTGAGCGCATGGTGCGTAACTCACGCCTCGGCTGTGCCGCAGAGTGCACCGAGGAGAACGTAGCAGCATGGCTCGAGAAGTTTAAGTATGTGCTTCAGGATGTTGCCGACGACAGCCACGACATGGAGTTTATGGATGGTGTGACATCATCATTCTACAACGATGATATCATGGTATTCACACCCAAGGGACGCGGCGTAATCCTCCCCAAGGGTGCTACAGCCCTCGACTTCGCATTCGAGATTCACAGCAAGGTGGGTGCGCAGGCCGTATATGCCCGCATCAACGGAAAGCTCGAGTCGCTCCGCACAGTCCTCCACCGTGGCGACTGCGTAGAGATTGGCACATCAGAGGATGCTAAGCCCGAGCCCGAGTGGATGGGTCATGTATCTACATATCGCGCAAAGCGCTACCTTCGTGGTTACTTCGCCAACCAGCCACGCCTCGAGTACTCTCGTTGCGAGAAGTGTCACCCCCTACCAGGTGATGAGGTTATCGGCTTCCGCGAGAATGACGGCACTACAACGCTCCACAAGCGCGATTGCCACATTGCCATTCGCCTCGCATCACAGTATGGCGACTCCATCACCAGCGTAAACTTCGATGAGAACCCCTCATTCCTCTACCCTGTGCGCATCCGCATCAAGGGTATCGACCGCTATCACCTTATGAGCGACCTCATCGACTGCATTACCGACAAGCTACACCTCACCATGGCATCCCTCGCCACCGAGAACATCGACCGCATTGCCATATGCACAATCGACTTCTCCGTGCACTCCCTAAGCGAGCTACAGGTAGCCATGGAGTCCATAGCCAAGATTGATGGTATAGACGAAGTTATGCACATCCCAATGTAATTTCTTGTGATAGTGGCGCATCTGCGGCGCTTCAATCAAAACCCCGAATGGGACGTACGCCAAGTACTACCCATCCGGGGCTTTTTCATGTCAGCACCACATCTGCACCACTCTGACAAGAAATTAAGTCAAAACGTCATCCCGAGGGAGCGTAAGCGACCGTGGGGATCTACCTCTGTGAAGTTGACACGAACAACATCATCCCGAGGAGCACAGCGACGTGGGGATCTAACGCTCTTAAGATATTGCCACGTCGAGCAGGGCTCTCCTCGCAATGACGAGGGTTCTAAAGGGTTAGAAGGGTTCTAAAGGAAAAAGTCCCCTTTTGACCCTTTTATACCCTTTTAGAACTCTTGTCCGCGACAACGAAGATTGCCACGGGCTAAAGCCCTCGCAATGACGGTTGCTTGTTACCTTTTCTCTTAACTCCTTACCAATACACAAAAAAAACTACCCCCGACCCGAAGGTCAGGGGTAGTGCATTTATGTGTGTAACCTATTGATTACTTAACGCCGTTCTTACCCTTGTTAAGGAACTCAACAAAGCCGTCGATGTCGGTGTTGTAACCGCGAGGACCTGCAAGTACCTCGCCCTCAGGTGAGAGAATGATGTAGCCAGGCTGTGCGTTAACACCCCAAGTCTCCTGTGCGAGCTTAGAGTTGATAGCGCCAAGACGCTTGCCACCCTCAACCTTAGTCATATCATCTACGTAGAGCGCGCAGATAACGAAGTCGTTGCGCAACATAGGCAATACCTGGTCGTGGCTCCAAACCATAGTCTCCATCTCACGGCAGTTGTTACATGCGTGACCTGTAACGTCAACGAAGATAGCCTTGTTCTCAGCCTTTGCAGCCTCCATAGCCTCCTCGAGGTCGAAGTAACCCTCGAGCTGGTGTGGCAAGTGCAAGAAGTCTGCATACTTGCGGCCTGTATTAACGTTCTCGTGGTGACCGTTAACGCGGTAGTCCTGAGTGCTCATAGGAGGAATGTAACCTGAAATAGCGTTGAGAGGTGCACCGAACATACCAGGAATCATGTATACTACGAATGAGAATACACCGATAGCCAATGTGAGACGGAATACAGAGATCTTCTCAACCTTATCGTCGTGAGCAAAGCGAAGCTTGCCGAGCAAGTAGAGACCCATGAGTGTGAATGTCACGATCCAGATAGCGAGGTAAACCTCACGGTCGAGCAAGCCCCAGTGCATAGTCTGGTCAGCAGTCATCAAGAACTTCAAACCGAGGGCAACCTCGATGAAACCGAGGACAACCTTAACTGAGTTCAACCAACCACCGCTCTTTGGAAGGTTCTTGAGCAATGAGGGGAACCATGCCAAAAGTGTGAAAGGAAGTGCGAATGCGATAGCGAACGCAGCCATTGTGATGATAGGCATCCAGAAGTTTGTGCTGCCGCTAGTAGCTTCGATGATAACGTTACCTACGATAGGACCTGTACATGAGAATGACACGAGAACGAGTGTCAACGCCATGAAGAAGATACCGATCAAACCACCCTTATCAGCACCCTCGTCGCTCTTGTTAACGAGCTTTGAAGGCATAGTGATCTCGAATGCACCGAAGAATGATGCAGCGAATACCATAAAGATAAGGAAGAAAATGAGGTTAGG
>JAFZGE010000213.1 GCA_017555545.1 Alistipes sp. | reverse complement strand
GTTGTTGAGTCAACAGGTTTGTTCCTCTCAGCAGATAAGGCTCAGGCACACCTCGAGGCTGGTGCTAAGTATGTTGTTATGTCTGCACCTTCAAAGGATGATACTCCTATGTTCGTATGCGGCGTTAACACATCTGAGTACGCTGGTCAGAAGATCGTTTCTAACGCTTCATGTACTACAAACTGCTTGGCTCCTATCGCTAAGGTTTTGAACGACAACTTCGGTCTCGTAAACGGCCTTATGACAACTGTTCACTCTGTGACAGCTACTCAGAAGACTGTTGACGGTCCATCATTGAAGGACTGGCGTGGTGGCCGCGCAGCTTGCGGTAACATCATCCCCTCTTCAACAGGTGCTGCAAAGGCTGTAGGTAAGGTTATCCCCGCTCTTAAGGGTAAGCTCACTGGTATGTCAATGCGCGTTCCTACTTTGGATGTATCTGTTGTTGACCTTACAGTTAACCTCGAGAAGCCTGCTACTTACGAGGAGGTATGTGCAGCTATGAAGAAGGCATCTGAGGGTGAGTTCAAGGGTATCCTTGGCTACACTGACGAGGCTGTTGTATCTTCAGACTTCCTTGGTGACGCTCGCACTTCTATCTTCGACGCTACTGCAGGTATCGCTATCAACGAGACATTCATGAAGGTTGTTTCTTGGTACGATAACGAGTGGGGTTACTCAAACAAGGTGCTTGACCTTATCTCAGTTATGAAGGCTTACAACAAGTAATCTTCGATTATAAGGCAGACATCTACTGCCGCTAACAAAAAATGCCGTCAATGGGACGTACGCCTTAGTACTACCCATCGACGGCATTTTTGTTGAGCGTTGTATCTGCGGCCTTCTAATCAAAGATTTAATTCGTTGTGATAAGCCGCAATCGCGGCACATCCCAAATAAAATTCCCGAGGCTGTACGAAAGTACTGTCCTCGGGATTTTTATTTACAATGCACCCATCTCACGGCTCCTTGCAACAAATTTATAGTGATAGTGGCGCATCTGCGTGGCTCTACAATAAAGTGGGTCTTGATGCTAATGTGGGTATTGCCAAGGGCGTTTAATGAACTTAGGGAGCTTGGGGTAGCTTTACTATACCCATGCTCCCTAAATTCTCTTTAGCCTCTTACGTCCCATATATCTCTTCTCCTTGAACATTTCCGCTGAGACATATAGATACAAAAAAAAGCGACTAACTTAATGTTAATCGCTTTCTGAGGTCTGAAGCGAAGGATTGCCTTCGCTTCATTTGACCACATCTAACCTTTTCTCGCATTATGGTGATGGTGTAATAGTATATGACAACCTCATTAGACACCATTTAACCTTGTTTAATGGGGCGTAAAAAGGGGCGTAAATTTTTTTTCATTTTTTTTTACGCTCACCTCTTGACTTCTTGTACAAATCTGGTATACTCTTAATAAATATTAATTATTAATGAAGTATAATCTTAGATTTAAGCTTGATGTCAAGAAAAATGTTTACATCTCGAAGAAGGCAGATATGAGCGCAGAGCCTTACTATCAAATCAGCGCAATTATTACTATAAACAAGAAGAGAATTAACTACTACACTGGTTTCTCAGCGCAAGAGAATGCGTGGTTTAATACTATCGCAGATGACGGCAAGCACACCTATGGAGTACGCAAAGGGTGTAATGCAAAGAAGGGTGCTCGTGTAGTTCCCTACTCTGATGTTAATAG
>JAFZGE010000212.1 GCA_017555545.1 Alistipes sp. | reverse complement strand
TGCTATATTTGCAGTCATCGAAGTAGAGCTTGAGTTCTTGCGTGAAATCGAACTCACCCTCCTCAATGGGGATATGCTGCAAAAATGTATCACTCATGTGCAGAGGTGCAGGGGTGATAATATTATCATACTGTGCCGAGAGCGTGGCACAGCTAAACAGAGCGACTAAAAGTATTGCAAAACGTCTCATATACTTAAATATTAATTAGGGCAAAGATAGCAAAAATTTTGGATAATGAAAAGGGGCTGCGCAGCGTTATGCCACACAGCCCCAAAAACAACCTATTTCAAATCAATAAACAGTCTCCAACCCGCCTCCACATCGGCGAGGTTTGCAGCCACACCATTCTCGATTTTCGACATTGCCGCAACGATGGGTATCATATCCATCTCGGCACGTGTATCGACAGATTCATCGGGCATAACACCCGAGTAGTCAGCAACAAAGCGCACGTAGCCCTCGGTAAAGTTCTCCTCGGGCGGAGCATAGCGGTTGAGCATCTGGCGGATGGTACTCAACCCATAGCGACTGCGATAGGTGTCGAGAAGCACAAACATAGCACGATATCCGTATGCCATAGAGGAAAACTCCTTGAATTCGGGGTCGCGACTGGGGTGTACCTCGCCCTTGTAGCGCACCCTCGAGCGGCGGATATTGCCGGGGTTGTTATTACGAAGGCCTCTACTCACCGCCCACCTCCTTCCCGATGCGGCGCTTAAACCAGCGGCTAATCCACTCGAAGAGCGGAGCACCACTTATACGAGCGGCATTCTCCACAAACGACCATAGCTCCACGCCACAGACAAAGCCCGTGAAGATATTGGCGAGATTGAGGTGCATAAAGCCGAGGATTGTGCTATCTATAATCCACATCATCACGATGGCGAGTGCAACAAATCCCGCCTTGGCAACCGTGCGCCACGCCTTGCGACTCTGCAAGTGCCACACTTCACCCGCGCGCCTTGCCTCAGCGCGCGAGGCGAGGATGCCCGTGAGAAAGTCAATAGAGATAAAGAGCATAGCCGCTGCGATAAGTGGGGTTATGGGGCAGAGCATGCCCAGGAGTGCCACGACAGCACCACTAATATACTTGAACAATATTTCCATAAATAAAACAGCGATTTAGGGGGTTAGTTTTAGGGTTATACTCCACATAATCAGCACTATGTGAGTTGAGATGATCCGAGAGGCGGCGTGTGAGCGCCACAGCCTTATCTCTTAGCGCACGCAGAACAAGTTCGGTGTGGTCATTCACCGCCTCCGTAACACGACCCTCGGCATAGCAGGTGCAGCAGCGCGCCGCGAGGTGGGGCTCGACAATATATCTCACCCACGCAGCGAGCATAGGCTCTACATATTCCGTCTTGAGCGCGGTATAGGAGGCAATGGTTTTGTAGAACTCCTCACCCACGATGGGCATAAGGTAACGGCTCTCCGCCTCAACGATATCGGCCTCGGTGATTGCCGAGGCGCTATATGGCTCCTCGGTGGAGAAGGTCAAGGCGTAGACCCTCTCCGCAGTTATTAGCGTCTTCATAGCATTACGATTTGTTATTCGAGCGCGCCAACTCCGCAAGGAAGAGCTGCTGCGCGGGATCGTTTTCATCATAGTCGAGGCCATCGGCCTTGCGCGCCTCCCACACCCTCATGTAGTTGGGTTTGGTGTATACGGGCGGAGTGTTTATGATCGCCAGCGACGAGGCATCAACACCAAACAACTCACTAATAATGTGACGTATAGGCTCGAGTAACTGCTCCTGCTCCGCAAGGATGACGGTGTTAAGCGCCACCTCATATTCGTGCAATATGCGGTCGGTAGAGAAGCCCGAGGCGTAGTCCAAGCCACTCAACGAGCGGAACCATGAGTGCGCCACAACGAGATCGCTCTCTGCCTGCTCGTGGAGCTTCGCCCAGTCGCCGTCGGCGCTCGAGTCGATGGGTATAAAGCGTGAGCTATCGCCATCACCCGACTCGCGCAACACAAAGAGCACCTGACCAGGATTTCCCGAGAACCTCTCCTCGGCCATGCGCACCATGCGGTCGGCCTCCTCCTCGTTGCCCACAGCGCCATCAAGCATCATGACACCCGAGAGCTGGAAGGAGTTATCTATGCGCGAGACATTCCAGCGGTCGGTTTTATAGAGTATCGCCGCGGCATCCAATCCCGCAACATAAGGCGCAACGCCATAGTGCGAGAACATAGGCTCATAATCTTTGTAGTGGACAACAGCGCGCAGCGTGCCATCGGCCTGCTCCTCGAAATTGGGGTACAGAGGGAGCGTCAGCGCCTCATGGCTGCGGAACTGCGCCCAGTTGTGGTGCATAACGACATGCTCCGAGTCGCGCGCCAGGCGGCAGACGGAGGCATCGATATGGTAGAGCGAGAGGAACGACCTCTCGGCATCGGTAACGACCTCCATAAAGGCGTTGCCAAACATCGACTCATCAATAGCCAGGCGCGAGATGACGCTACGCAGCGTCTCACCCGAGCCATTCGCCTTAGTAACCAGCGACTTAACCACCGCAATGTTATCATCATACGCAACGCCCTTGCCAGCGATATAGTCCGCCTTGTCGTTGATGATGCGGCGGTGTGCCACCGAGTTACGGGCGATGAGCGAGAGGGCATACGGGAGCATATTGTCATCACCCCATTGCCACACCCTCTCCGAGGTGGCGGCGGGTGCCGCACCGAGACCCAAGAGGGGCTCGGCACGGTTGCGTGTAGCTGCCACACGCCAGCATTTTACCTTCTCAGACATACTCCACGCCATTAGTTATTAGCAAAATCGGCAAACACGAGGAGCTCCTCATCCAGAATCTCGCAGCCCACCATAAAGACGGCACGCTGGCGGTTCTCCATCTCATCGGGGTTATACCACATGCGCACCTCCGAGCCAGGGTAGTCGGCCGTATTTACCGCCAAGACAAGGTTGCGACGGTCGGTGAGCATACAGAAGGTCGAAACATTCGTAAGGTTGAGAGGCAAGTACTGCGACACGCCCATATCTACGAGCTTGATGCCATGGTACGACAACTCGCGGCGACCCGACACAAGGTCGGTATATGTGCCGTCAGCACCAAACTGATCAAGGTAGTGCTCATAGGCATCATAGAGGTCGGTAGTGAGGAAGAAGGCGAGGTTACCCTCAGCCTTAAGCGCCTTGAGCGCTGCGGGTGCTGCAAGCCACATGCGGCGCAATACATCGACAACATTCTCGGCATCGGGTGTCACATCATTACACTTGACAACGGGCATACTCTCCGACTCGTAGGCATACTTAGCCGCGAGGGTTAAGAAGCCGTTAAATTTGTTGTACTTCGAGGCACGCGTATCGCCCACCCACATCGTAACACGCACGCTCTCGGCGATAGCGCGGCGAAACATCTCGGTCTCCGCCTGCTCGAGCTCCGAGCCTGTGAGGTCATCCATATTCACATCGGCACGACCCGTGATAAGTTCGTAGACCTGCTGGAAGTAGTCCGAAGCGGAGAAGCCCACCTCGGCCTTCACCTTATACATCTCCACGCGCTTCTGCTTGCGCAGTGCCGAGTCGCCGCCATCCCAGCCAGAGGCATACTCCTTCAAAATATCGGCGCGGGGGCTCCACATCTGCACCGTGGTGGGCACAGGCATATTGTAGAGTGTGTGGATGCCAAGCTGCTCAGCGCTCTCGCCAGCAAACATAGGGCGGAAAAAGATTGTCTCGAGGTCACGACCTGTGTAGGTCTTTGGATTTTCAATAAGTCCCATAGTAGTAAGGTTTTAGTTAGTTGGTAAGTTGTTTTGCTAATGTAGGTTAGCGGTAAATTGGTTAATAGCTTTTTTAAGTAGTTCTATCTAATGCGCATGGCCTTGGCATCGCTCTCGTAGGCACGCTTGCGCTCATCGCGCGGCATCTCCATAAGGCTGGGATCCTCAACCTCCTTGAGGCGTGTGCGCACCACCCTGTCCTGACCCTCGCCAAAGGCGATGGAGGAGGTCTCCGAGGTGCCCTGCACCGCAGCATGAGGGATGTAGTTGACATCATCCGATACATCTGGCGTATTACTCTTGCCAATGCCGATAGCACGCAACAATGCCTCGACACCCCTCTTTGCCGTGTGCTTCACATCCTCAGACTTGTGCCCCTCCGTAGCGCCACCCTCGATGGCATCCGCAAGGCCATTTGACACAACCTCAGCGGGAGAGAGCCAACGACCGCGACCACCATTTTCGGACATAAGCACCGCCATCTCCTCGGTGCTGCGACCCGAGTGGCTGGCATAGATTTCGGCGATGCGCTCATCGGTCTGACGCAGGAGCTCCACCTCCGCCTCAAGCTCCTCGGCATTACCCTCGACGGTGCATAGCGAGTTATGAATGAGATAGAGCGACGTGGGGGCGATAAGGCGACACCCCTCGCTTGCCGCTTGTGCCACGATGGTGGCTGCCGAGGCGGTATAACCATAGCAGCAGGTGGTTACCTGTGCTCCCGTGGCACGCAGAGCCTCGTAGATGAGCATGGCGTCGTTGACATCGCCACCCGTAGAGCGAATATTCACACGGATGTGGGCATTGCGCAGATCAGCGATGCGTGCCACACACTCCTTGAAGCGCTCGTATGTCGCCACACGGCTCTCGGGGTTGTCGAACTGCCACGACTCCGAGAGGCCTATCGTGCCCTCGATGTCGATTGTGGCAACCTCGGCCTCGTTGTTGATTTTGATTGTAGAATTCATAGTTGTAGGGTTTAGTTGTTTCTCAATCGCATAGACTGCGCGGCGCACCTTCTCATAGGAGCATCCAAACTCTGTTGCCGCGACAGCCATAGCATGACACCTCCCCATGTAGCGCCCCGTGAGATATATCACGCGGCGATAGATCACCCATCTCTCGAGGCCTCGAATGTCGACCATATCGCAGTTGCAGAGTATGCCTATGAGGCGTTCATATCGACGCGAGGTGCGAGAGCTATGCATAGGAGAGGTGTTATGCTTACGATTCATCAGGTAAAATTTTACAGGTTAACGGTTTAGTCCTCCATGCGGCGTGCGAATGTACAGCGCGCAACATGGGTTTTAGGGTTGTAGTTTTCCATGCGTTCGAGCCTGAAGAGCGAGTTCTGGCCACACGCCTCGAGGCGGAAGTGCGAGCGCAGGGTAACAGCACTATTGGGATCAAAGAGTGCCGCATACTCCACGGGGGAGAGGTGGATATCGCACTCGAGCAACTGGCGCGTGGTGGCCTCGGCAAGTTGCGCATCGTAGTAGTGGTGGAGACCGCGACAGCCATCTCTGTCATCGAACGCAAGCGTGGCATCCATCTCCCTGGAGTGGAACGCAGCGAGAGGATAGCCCTCGCGACCACTGGGCGATGGCCAGCACTCATCCTCGGGCAGCGAGACAATACCGTGGTAGTAGACAATACGCGGCTCGACATAGTCCGACACGCTGAGTACGTCGCGGTCACCCACCGTGAGTACCATGGCCGAGGGTGCTGAGGCCGTGGCACCAGCGAAGGAGGCGGTGGGATGAAAGAGGGGGTTGAGAAGCTTATTGGTGCTACGCTTTGCGGCATAGTTCTCAACATGACAGTCCCAGGTTCCCAGCTCGCTCTCCTCGCCCTTTGTGTAGCTCGCAGCAGCACCATCCGTAGGCTGATAACCAAGCACATACCTCTCAAAGCCATCTACCACACACTCCGAGACCACCTCGCCATCTCCCACTTGGCGATCGCGCCAGTCTGCCACGCTCTCGCCATAGAAGTTGTCGTAGGGCTCGATGTAGAGACTCTTGGTTGGGGCATGACTGTAGATGCGAAGGTTGAAGAGGTGCGCCACAGCCTCCAGCATCTCGGACTGCGAGATATCTATGTTCGCCACATCGGCAAACTTCAACTCTGCGCCATAGCCCGCCACGCCACCAAAGATGGGCGTAACGCTACACCCCGCGTTGAGCGTCATCTGCTGACCCTCCACCGCGCCACCGAAGCAGATGTCATTAAAGCGCTTGGGCTCGGAGGGGCGAATAGTCTCGTAGGGCGTACGCACATTCACCACCACTCTGCGCGAGCCACCATCCGCGACATAGCCCTCATAGAGAGCCCAGTCGCCCGCATACTCAACATACTTAGTGCTACCAGCACTCCTAACCCAGAGTTTTACGCTGCTGTAGTCCGCACCGAAGCTTACGGTAGTCACCCTGCCTGTGACATTACCCACGCCATCGAGGCGATAGCTACACAAGGGGTCGTAGTCGAAGATGAAGAGCTTGTATGCCATATCCGATACCACGTTGTTGCGCATATCGATGAAGGGGTTGTGCAAAACCACCTCGACATCGCAGTCGTTGGCTAGGTGCAACTGCGTGAAGCCCTGCAGATAGCGAGATGAGGCTATGCGATACTCCGTGGTGTAGTCTATGTGCATATCGAAGGCGACGTTGACCTCTCGTTTGGGGGTAAAAAGTGGTCGCGCACCATCAAAGGTGAAGCACCCGCCATTGCTGTAGGCATCGCTCATCGGTCTACCCTCCTCATCGAGCATCTCGGGGTCTATAGTATCGACAAGCGCACCCGCATTTGAGCCAAAGATCGGCTCCCAG
>JAFZGE010000211.1 GCA_017555545.1 Alistipes sp. | reverse complement strand
GAGCCATAGCCCCAAGCAGCTGGGTAGGTGTAGAGACCTAGTCCATGACCCTGTGCCTTACCCTCCAGAAGGTCGGGCAACGACTCTGTGCCCCATGTGATAACGCCGATGCCGCCACCTGCCTTAACATCCTCTGCCAAGGCCTTTAGCCATGCACGCTGCTTCGCGGGGGTATAGTTCGTGGCGTTTGTGGCATCGTTCCAGTCGGGGTAGTTGTAGGAGTTGTCGCACCAGTCGCCCATCCACTTGCCATTAACCGTGCCTGTGGTGAAGGAGTGTGCAGTCTCCAAAATCATGATGCGCTTGCCGTGCTTTGTCATCATAGCTTTGCCCATAGCTTCGAAGTTGGCGTATGTGCCCATCGAGTGACCGATGTTTGTGCCAGGATACCATGACAATGCGATAATATCATAGTTTGTACAACCTGCCTCCTTGTATGTATCGACATAGCCCACCTTCGAAGGGTTGGCGATGTGAAGGGCCGAGAGCACCTCTACGCCGCAGTCACGAGCATAGTCGCGCACGGCATTGTGACCATAGTTGAGCAGTCTGCCCGTGCGTGCGCCATCGTGGCCGCCGTTAAGCATAAAGCCGATGTTCACCTCGTTGCCCACCGCAACGATTACGGGGTCGATGCCCTCGTTGTGGAGTGCCATGAGCGAGTCGTAGACCCATTTATATAGCTCGCCACCGAGTGTATTCTCATCCAACGACTTCCAATCCTCGGGAATGTTGTTGTGTGTAGCGTTTGTTGCCGTATACTTGTCGTAGTCGGGCTTTAGCGTAAGCATAATGTCGAGACCCTCAGCCTTTGCGCATTTGGCATCCTCCACTACGCGTTCCCATTGCTGCCAGTCGATAGTCACGCCATTATACTCGGAGAATGCTACGCGGTCGAGCTGTAAGCGCACGATATTTGCGCCGTGAGCCTTAACCGATTTGTATGGGTCAGTTACCTCGCCATTCTCGCTGTATACCAAGCCGAAATCTATGAGGTAGTTCGCAAACGACATAGTCGTACCCTTGTAGAACTTCTCCGTTTCGGGAGTGGGATCTGGCTCGGGATCTGGCTCGGGATCTGGCTCGGGATCTGGCTCTGGCTCCTCCTGGTTTGGAGTATCGGGGAACTTAATCTCCTCGTCGCCGCCACATGCTACCGTAGCAAGCATCAATAGAGGCAAAATGCCCCAAAGTAACTTCTTCATACTCTCACGTTTTTGTTAGGGGTCGGGAGACCGATCAAAGTCGCCCGACCAAGGGTAACCACGCGTACGTGTGTACGCGTGGTATAATTAGGAATTAGATTGAGGGAGTTGCACCAGCCTCTACAACGTATACATTGTTGTTTGCACCGTCAATGTAAATGTCGTAAGGAGTCTCGAATGCAACGTTCATGTTGATGTTTGCACCAGCGTCAGCAGATACTGCGATAGCAGTGTTCAACTCGTGCTTGCCACCAGCTACAGAACCCATCCAAGTGCCATCCTTAAGCACCTTGAAGTTTGCGCCCTCACCATATGAATCCTGGAATGTGATGTTCTTAGCAACGTACAAACCGTCAACGAGCTCAGTTGCGATGCCTGTACCCCACTGAGTGTTGTTTACATCACCCTGGATAGTCCAAACTGCACCTGCGCCAGCTGTAGGATCCTCTGCGCCAGCTACAACAACGAACAACTTAGAAGATGCAGGGTTGAAGTAGAAGTCGTAAGTGCCAGCATCAATCCACATGTCAGCACCGCCGTAAGTCAAAGTGTTCTCGCCCATAACGAGCTTAGAACCGTCGTTACCGAACTTCTCGTCCCATGCGTCGTTCAAACGGATAAGGAGCTTACCCTCTGCATCGAATGTAAGAGCCTCAGTAACGTACCAACCGTCGCCACGTGCAACGAGGTCTACGTCAGAGCCCCAACCGTTGAAGTCACCGATAAGACCATAAGTAGTCTCAGCGGGCTTCTCGGGCTCAGCAGGAGCCTCACCGTTTACAGTAGCAAGCCACTTGCCGTCGCCACCCTTCTCTGTGAGAGTGATGATAACGCTGTCGTTGAGCTCAACACCGTTGATATCAACAGTCTGCTCAGAGCCGTTGTTGAAGATAACGTTAACAGTCTTACCCATCATCTCGGGAGTTACATCGAATACGTAGTACTCCTTGCCATCAACAGTCTCAGTTGAGAGAGCCTGACCTGGCCAATTGCCACCAGTGTAGTTAGCACCAGCAGCATCCCAGATCCAAGCGTTAGCGTTTGTCCAACCAGTAGCTGAGAGGTCACCATAGATCTTGAGTGACTTAACCTCAACACCACCAGGAGTCTCACCTGAGTTCATAACCCACATCTTGAAATCAACGATGTTGAAGTAGATGTCGTATGTGCCAGCAGGAGCAGAGAGGTTCTTACCACCGCCAACCAATGTGAGCTCC
The DNA here is from genome assembly GCA_017555545.1 of Alistipes sp. Taxonomy (GTDB): domain Bacteria; phylum Bacteroidota; class Bacteroidia; order Bacteroidales; family Rikenellaceae; genus Alistipes. Next base: position 946 of record JAFZGE010000211.1, on the reverse strand, counting down.
TCGCCTACAGTAACTGCGAAAGGCTCAACGTCGCCAGCAGCACCATAGTTGATGTCCCAACCATTGTTGTAACGTACCTTGAACTGATCATCAGCAGTAAGAGCAACACCCATACGAACGAAGAGGTTCTCACCTACCTCGCTCATGTAGAGGTCAGCCGCATCGCTACCCCAACCTGTGAGTGAACCAACAATACCCCAACGATCGGGCTCAGTAACAGGACCCTGAGGCTCGTCGCCACCGCCATTGTTACCGCCGTTGCCACCGAGATCCTCCTCAGTGCCATACTTAGATGCGCTAAGCTCGATAAGACCAGTTGCAGGGTTGAAGTATACACGATACTTACCAGCAGCTACAGGAATGTTGTCGCCACCCTGAGCACAGTCAACACCCCAGTTGAGGTCCCAACCTGCGTCAGCACGGAACTTCATCTCAGTATCACCAGTAGCCTCGATATCTACATAGAAGCGAGTCCAAACAGGGTTGTACTCCATAACGATATCGTTATTCCAGTCACCGTTCAAACCGATAACACCGATCTGATCTGCACCCCAAGACTTCTTCAATACCATAGAAGACTTGTCATACTCGAAGCCATAGAAACGCTTAGCGTAGCACTTGATATCCTGTGAGCCACCACCAGTGATAAGCTGGAGTGATGTAGCCTCAGCCTCAGCAGTAGTGTTATCCTCCAAGCCCCAGTTGCAAGTGTCATCCCAACCAGCAACACCAGTAAGCTTGAAGCCGTTAGCAGCCTTTGATACGCCCTCGGCATCAGCGAAGTCTACGACACCTGAGTATGTAGTGCCAGTAGAGTTGTAGTCGAAGAGGAACTGAGTCTTTGAGTGATCCCAACCGCAGTAGTCACCGATAACCATACCTTCTCGAACTTCTCAGTAGGCAATACGTCAGCAACGTATGACTTGAATGTAGCCTTAACAACGTT
>JAFZGE010000032.1 GCA_017555545.1 Alistipes sp. | reverse complement strand
GATGCTTGAGCGCGATGCTATCATCGACGTTCAGGAGTATGTCAAGGCCGAGACCTTCTACCTTGAGGAGCACAGAACAATCTTCAAGGCCATCCAGGCACTCTCGGTCGAGATGAAGGCTATCGACCTCTACACCGTGACCGAGCGACTCAAGTCGCAGCGCGAGTTGCAGAAGGTGGGTGGCGCGGCATACCTCGCTGAGCTCACGCAGAAGGTGGCATCGGCAGCCCACATCGAGTTCCACGCCAAGATCATCGCACAGAAGTATGTGCAGCGTGAGCTTATCCGCTCGGCAACCGAGATTGAGCGTCGCTCGTACGATGATGAGGTAGATGTTACGGAGCTTATTGGCTTTGCCGAGCAGGAGATCTTCCGCGTGTCGGAGGGTAACGTGAAGCGCTCCGTGCAGGCGGCGTCTGACATCTTGCGCAAGGCGTTGCAGCAGATCGAGGAGGCGTCAAAAACTGCGGGCGAGTATAACGGTGTGCGCTCAGGTTTTACCGATATCGATGCCGTGACACTCGGTTGGCAGCCCTCGGATCTTATCATCATCGCGGCACGTCCCTCAATGGGTAAGACTGCCTTCGTGCTTACCATGGCTCGTAATATGTGTGTCGAGTTGAAGACTCCCGTTGCCTTCTTCTCTTTGGAGATGTCGTCGGTGCAGCTTATGAACCGACTTATCGTTGCCGAGACACAGCTCAGCTCCAAGGACTTGCGTACGGGTAACCTTACACCCGCGCAGTGGACACACCTCGAGAAGCAGACCGTGGAGTTGGGTCGCTCACCCCTCTTTATTGATGATACACCTGCGCTCTCGGTCTACGAGTTCCGCTCTAAGGCTCGCCGTCTGAAGACGCAGCACGACATACAGCTCATCATCATCGACTACTTGCAGCTTATGACCGCTTCAACTCCTGAGACGCGAGGCAACCGTGAGCAGGAGGTGTCACTTATCTCACGTACGCTCAAGGCCATCGCCAAGGAGCTTAACGTGCCTATCATCGCACTTTCGCAGTTGAGTCGTAACGTCGAGAACCGTGGTGGCTCGAAGCGCCCACAGTTGTCCGACCTTCGAGAGTCTGGTGCGATTGAGCAGGATGCCGACGTTGTAGCATTTATCCACCGTCCCGAGTACTACGGTCTCACAACAGATGAGAACAATATGCCTACTGCGGGTATGGCGGAGATTATCATTGCCAAGCACCGTAATGGTGAGGTTACGGATGTGCCCTTGCGCTTTATCAAGGAGCAGGCGAAGTTTGCCGATGCCGACTCTTCGGTTACGGCGGCTGTCGTATCGCAGGGTGCTAACTATGGTCGCGAGGAGAGCTACGAGGACTTCTCTTCGAGTGGTAATATGCCCCCTATGGGTGTTGCGCCTATGGGAATGGGTATGCCACCTATGGGTATGTCGGGAGGTATCCCCAACGAGTTTGACCTCGGTGCACCATCAATGGGCATGGGCATGCCAAAGACAACAGATGACGCCCCATTTTAGTTAGTGGGTAGCTAATCACGCTGATATATGTTTGTAAGAGTACATACGGGTGCTATTTCGGGCATCGAGGCTGTGGCGGTAACTGCCGAGGTGAATGTCGCCTCGGGAGGTCTCGGTCTCTTCATTGTGGGTCTTCCTGACAACACCATCAAGGAGAGTCAGGAGCGCATACAGGCCGCCTTTGAGAACTCGGGATATAAGCTTCAGGCTAAGAAGACCGTTGTCAACCTCGCCCCTGCCGACCTGCGCAAGGAGGGCTCGCAGTATGACCTGCCCATTGCCATTGGCATTCTTACGGCTACGGAGCAGATAAACACAGAAATGTTGAGCGACTCGATGTTTATCGGCGAGTTGTCGCTCAACGGCAAGGTGCGCCCCGTAAAGGGTGTGCTTCCGCTCGTTGCCATGGCTCGCGAGATGGGTCTTAAGCGCATCTTCATGCCCGAGGAGAATGTATCGGAAGGCGCTGTGGTTGAGGGTGTTGAGACTATTGGTGTAGGCTCGCTCCTTGAGATCTGCGAGATACTATCGGGTCGCATGCCATATACACCTGCTGAGCACACGCTTAGCCAGGAGGAGATAGCTGCTCAGGGCGAGTATGCCGAAGATTTTGCCGACGTTAAGGGTCAGGCATACGTGAAGCGCGCATTGGAGATTGCTGCAGCGGGTGGTCACAACGTAATCATGGTTGGTGCTCCAGGCTCGGGTAAGACGATGCTTGCGCGCCGCATGCCGAGCATCATGCCTCCCATGACCTTGGAGGAGGCGCTCGAGACTACGAAGGTACACTCCGTGGCGGGCAAGATAGGTGCGCATCGTGGACTTATCTACACACGACCCTTCCGTGCTCCACACCACCTCACATCGCAGGTAGCGCTCATTGGCGGTGGTCAGTCGCCACAGCCTGGCGAGGTGTCGCTGGCGAATAACGGTGTCTTGTTCCTCGATGAGATGCCCGAGTTTGGTCGTAACGTCTTGGAGGTGTTGCGCCAACCACTCGAGGATAGGCGTATCACAATTTCGCGCGCCAAATACTCTGTCGAGTACCCCGCAAATTTCACATTAGTAGCGTCAATGAATCCTTGCCCTTGTGGTTATTACAACCATCCAACGAAGGAGTGTACATGTTCTGCTGCTGCGGTGCACCGCTACATGGCGCATATCTCAGGCCCCTTGATGGATCGTATCGATATCCATATCGAGGTTACACCCGTCTCTATCAGCGAGATGTCCGACACAACTCCCGCAGAGTCCAGTGCTACAATCCGTGAGCGTGTGATAAGGGCCCGCGAGGTGCAGTTGCGCCGATTTGAGGGTCTCGATATTCACTCTAACGCCATGATGAATAGCGCTATGTTGCGCAAGTTCGCACCGCTGGATAAGATGTGCTCGGAGCTCTTGGAGCGCGCCATGAACCATCTGAATCTCTCGGCACGCGCCTACGACCGCATCATAAAGGTTGCGCGCACAATTGCCGACCTTGAGGGTGCTGAAAATATCGCGCCACAACATATCTCCGAGGCAATCGGTTACCGCTCGCTCGACAGAGAGAGTTGGGGTAGATAACACGTCATACCTATTTATATATAATGGGGTTGTTCCTTCGCGGAGCAGCCCCATTCTCTTTTTGGTGCAAAAATAACCATATATCTATGTAGCATGGATGACTCCGAATGCGATATGGTTTTTTGTGTGACTCCGCCGCCAAATCCCATTTTTCTCTCGATGAGACACTTTTGCGACCCCCGCTCCAACAGCGAAAAATAACCTATTTGTTAAAAAACGTTGCTTTTTATTTTGTGGTTTGAAAAAAAGTGTTTAATTTTATAATCCGTAAAGGCACTTAAGTCCTATCCAGGGGTACAAAAACTACCGATATGTGGGGTGTGAGTGCTGACCAAAAAACCTAAAAAACCTAAAAAACCTAATACTATGAAAAACTATTCAGCAAAAGAGATTAAGAACATCGTTCTTATTGGTGCGCCTGGCGCCGGTAAAACTACCCTTGCAGAAGCAATGGCTTTCGAGGGTAAGGTAATTGACCGCAGGGGTAGCATCGAGAATAACAACACTATCTCAGATAATACAGATATCGAGCACGAGTACAAGCGCTCGATCTATTCTACAACCCTCTTCACAGAGTTCATGGACCGCAAGCTCAACATCATCGACTGCCCAGGTTCAGACGACTTCTGTGGTTCGCTCTTCTCAGCATTTAAGGTTGGTGACGTGGGCGTTATGGTTCTCAATGCACAGAATGGTTGGGAGGTAGGCTCAGAGCTTCAGTCACGCTATGCTCGCATCCTTAACAAGCCACTTATCGGCGTTGTTAACCAGCTCGACGGCGACAAGGCTAACTATGAGGCTACTCTCGAGGGTATCCGCGCAAACTCATCTGTTAAGCCCGTTATCGTACAGTATCCCGTTAACCAGGGTTCTGGCTTCGACTCATTCATCGACGTATTGATGATGAAGCTCTACAAGTTCGTAGATGAGAATGGCAAGCGTGAGGAGCACCCCATCCCCGAGAGCGAGATGGAGCGCGCACAGGCTTTGAACCAGGAGCTTGCTGAGGCTGCTGCAGTTTATGATGACGCACTCATGGAGCTCTACTTCGAGAAGGGTTCACTCACACAGGACGATATCCGTGCAGGTTTGAAGCTCGGCGTATCTAAGCGTGACATCATGCCTATCTTCTGTGCTTCAGGTAAGCGCGACATCGGTACTAAGCGTCTCATGGAGTTCATCATCAACGTAGGTCCTGGTCCATTGAAGGCTCCCGCATTCCTCTCAACTGAGGGTGAGGAGATCTTGGCTAACGACAACGAGCCCGCTGTAGTATTCGTATTCAAGAGCCAGATCGAGCAGCATATCGGTGAGATCACTTACTTCCGCGTAGTTCGTGGTAAGGTGACTGAGGGTATGGAGCTTGTTAACTCACGCACAGGCAACAAGGAGAAGGTTTCTCAGCTCTTCGCAGTTGCTGGTAAGAACCGTGTGAAGGTTGCTGAGCTCTCTGCAGGTGATATCGGTTGCACTG